>NZ_JBFRVM010000011.1:0-58364 GCF_041475145.1 Vibrio sp. 10N.222.49.A3 | reverse complement strand
CTACACATCAAAGCCTCTGCCTTGTATAAATACCCAGCAACTCGCTGCAAAAATCAGCTCGAAAGATCAACACGCCCTAGTCTTTTAATAGATTACTTGGCCTCACTCTAGGAGTATTCATGACAGCCGAATTAAGAAAAACGAAAATCGTCACAACGCTAGGCCCTTCTACTGATAAAGGTAACGTGCTTGAAGAGATCATCAAGGCCGGTGCCAATGTCGTCCGTATGAACTTCTCTCACGGCACTAGCGACGACCATATACAACGTGCAGAAAATGTCCGAGCAATAGCCAAAAAACTTGGCACTCAGATCGCTATTCTCGGTGACTTACAAGGTCCCAAGATTCGAGTGTCAACATTCAAAGATGGCAAAATCCAACTTGCCGTTGGTGACCAATTTACTCTCGACAGTAGCCTTGGTTTAGGCGAAGGCAACCAACAAGCGGTCGGTCTTGATTATAAAGAATTACCTAACGACGTTTCAGCTAACGACATCCTGTTGCTCGACGATGGTCGTGTGCAGCTAAAAGTAACCGAAGTGGAAGGTTGTCGCGTTCATACCGAAGTCATCATTGGCGGCCCTCTCTCGAATAATAAAGGCATAAACAAAAAAGGCGGCGGCCTTTCCGCAGAAGCGCTGACAGAAAAAGACAAGCGCGACATCGTCACCGCCGCACAAATCAAAGTGGATTACCTCGCGGTGTCTTTCCCACGCAACGGCGAAGACATGCACTACGCTCGTCAGCTCGCACGAGAAGCAGGTTTAGAAGCTCACCTTGTAGCAAAAGTTGAGCGAGCAGAGACGGTAGCCACTGTTGAGAACATGGATGACATCATAATGGCCTCAGATGTGGTCATGGTGGCTCGTGGTGACCTTGGAGTCGAAATTGGCGACCCTGAATTGGTCGGAGTACAAAAACAGCTTATACGCCGTGCTAGAGCGCTTAACCGAACGGTGATCACCGCAACCCAAATGATGGAATCGATGATTTCAGCGCCAATGCCAACCCGTGCCGAAGTCATGGACGTTGCCAATGCGGTACTTGATGGAACAGATGCGGTCATGCTTTCAGGTGAAACAGCTGCAGGTGATTACCCGGTCGAAACCGTAAAATCGATGGCTGAAGTGTGTATTGGTGCTGAGAAAATGGCGGGGATTAACAACCAATCCAATTACCGAATTGATCGCACATTTGTGACCGCAGAAGAAACCGTTTCGATGGCGACTATCTACTCGGCAAACCATATGGAAGGCATTAAAGGCGTAGTCACTCTCACTGAATCAGGCCGTACTGCACTGATGATGTCTCGTCTAAGTGCTGACATGCCTATCTACGCGCTGTCTCGTAACGAAGGAACTCTTAATCGCTGCACCTTGTACCGAGGTGTAACACCTATCTACTTCGAGACAGAAGCCAAAGACAGTTTTGACATTGCCCTATCTACGCTCACCTGCCTAAAAGAGCAAGAGCATCTTAAGTTTGGCGATCTCGTTATCGTCACTCAGGGCGACATTATGGATGTGGCAGGATCAACCAACTGTATGAGAATCTTACCTGTCACCTAATGTTTGACCGTAAGGCGAAACGATTTGCCTAATCTCAAGACAAAAAAAGGGTTATCGAACCAAGTTCAATAACCTTTTTTCATTTCAGAACACGACTCACTAACGATCAGCTTAAACAGCACGATCAGCTCACAGCATGCTAACTCATCAACTTCAAATATTATTAATCAACCTCAAGCATTACTTCTCAGCAGCAATGGTTGCCAAATATTGCATGTGTGAGCTTCGAGCATTTTCCGTTGAGGTATAAGTTTCAACAAATCGGTAACCGGCTTCTAAACCCAATTCATAATCGTGCAGTAAATCTTCTTTATTACTCATTAATGAATTGGATTTCAGCGGCTTACTCGGGGCAATTTGCACGACAAAAGCATCGTCTGGTGGGGAGTTCAAAAAATCCTGAGTCAATGAGTAAGTTTGGTAATGCACCATCAGCATATCTGCTAAGCCGGAATCAAACTTATCACCAATTAAATGACTTAATCTATAGATGTCATCCGCCCCGAATAACCATCGACCACCATTCAACAAATCCAAATGTGATCTGTCGCGCTTCTGTTCTTTTGAGCTGAGAATTTGTTGTTGAAAGAACGAGCTCCAATCGGTTTTCCACTGCTCCACTTTTTGTTGCCAATGACCTTGAACACTGTCAAAAGATTCGCGGAACCATTCCAGTTCTTCGGCTGATATCGGTTTGGGTGTTTTTAATCTCGTACTGTTAGCTTGAACCTCGACCTCTTCCTCTAGCGTAGGCTCAGTTCGGATCACAACAATGGAACGGGCTTGTCTACGCCACGCTTCTTGAACTGGGATGCAAGCTGATACACCACCATCCACATAAGCATTGTCGCCAATAAAGATTTCATCATTGTATAAGCGAGGAATCGCACAGGTTGCAATCATCACTTTGTACCAATCTTCACCCAATACTGGAAAGTAGTGATCTCGTAAGTCTTTAGAATCCGTGACGGCTGCATAGAAATGGCGATCGCCTAGCGTTTGTCGTCCTAAATCCAAATCAAGCTTGTATGGGTAAGCCATGATTTGTTCTAAGGCCCACTCTAATCCAAGGTTCTTTCTGTGTCGTATATAAGAAAAGAGATTGAAGAATTCAGGTGATGTTGTGAGATCGAGAAGGAAAGAACGGCCAAGGCCTTTATCGCGGCACAGATAAGCACACAAATTAAGAGCACCTGCAGAGGTACCAAAAAACTCGTCGAAGGGGTCAAAATTAGAAAGAAGAAAGGCATCCAGCACTCCAGAAGTAAAAATACTTCTCTGTCCACCACCTTGGGCGACCAGTGCTGTTTTTCCAGCAATAAACTTAGCGTAATAATCTAAGTCTATTGCTGTATCAATATTGGTTATAATCCCACTATTCATTATTCCCTGAGTATAAAAACCCAGCCTCGCAATAAATGGTATTAACTACCAATTGCAATAAAGCCAAATGAGAGAATGATTGCGTAGATGACAACCGTTATTTGTAGGGCATTTTTCAGATTATGGTCCATAGACACCTCTGTCTTATTATTAATTTGTCGAGTCTCTATTTAAGTACTATCAGGTGTGTGAAGTATCTTCAAGAATCGTCGAAATTAGTCGCACAATATTGATGTAACCATCACAATTAGTAAGTGTATGGATAAGGATATACTCATGAATAACAAAGCAAATATAATGGCACTGATTACGCTTCTCTCCGTTTCGAGCGTATATGCCTCGCCGGAGATCATCATTACTCCGATGGTGGGCTATACAGGCGGTGGCAGTGTCGAAGACCAGGACGGTAAAACCTATGATATGAAAGGGTCTGAAAACTACACCTTTTCGATTGAAACGCCATTTGAAAAAGGACGCATCGGCTTTTTCTATTCTAATCAAAGCTCTGAATTAGAAACGCTCAACCTAAGCTCCTCCATCCAATACCTGCACTTTCAAAGTAGCATTTACTACCCAGCTTCTTCTGTGTTGTCTGGTTATTTGGGGTTAGGCCTTGGTGCTTCTTACGTCGATGTAGACTGGGCAAAGGATAAGTATGGGTTCTCAACCTCTATCTTTGGTGGTTTAGAGTACAAATTTAGTGACCGATTAGCGTTAAACACACAACTACGTTGGTTAGGTACCGTTGTCGATAACGACACCTCCGGCGTTTGTAACATCCCAAGTAACGGGCAAGAGTGCATCATCCGCTTTGATACCGACTGGATGAACCAATTCCAAGCCAATGTCGGACTGAGTTTTACTTTCTAAGTATCGATGACCATCTCATACCAATAGAACCTCCGAATAGTTGGTCAGTTCAACTATAGAGTGTATGAATTTCAGTCATACGCTCTACTTTTAAATAAAGTCACATAACCTAATAAAGCCGAAAAAATCAGACACATAAACCAACCAGAAAACCCCAAACCAATTAATACCTCTAAAATAACCGCCATTTAACATCTTAAAGACCATAACCCTACAGTTATTAAACATAGCTAATCTATTGCTTTAACCATTCTAACTAGGTAGGCTCATTAGCACGCATCAGCTGAATATTTCAGGTTATGCAAACACACATCAAACAATTAAGAATTATCCGCTGAGTTCTCCAATCGCTAACAACATAATAATCTAAACTTTTGCTTAATCACGGAAGATAAAGTAAACAGTCAAACCGTTTACCTGTTTTAACTATCATCTCCTTACCAAGCACAGCGTGACGAGAAGCTTCATACCTCAGGGAAGTTGTAAAGGAGTTAAATATGAAGCGAGAACAGTGGGGATCCCGAGCAGGATTTATCCTTGCCGCAGTAGGATCTGCTATTGGTTTAGGAAACATTTGGCGTTTTCCATATATGGCTTATGAAAATGGCGGCGGTGCTTTTTTCATTCCATATCTATTTGCCATGCTTACGGCTGGTATCCCATTTATGATCCTAGAGTTCAGTATGGGTCAAAAATATCGTGGCTCTGCACCTGCAACCTTAGCGCGCATCAACTCAAAATTTGAGTGGCTTGGTTGGTTCCAAGTGGGTGTAGCGGCTGTCATCGCGGTCTACTATGTTGCCGTTATCGGTTGGGCAATTTCATACTTCGGTATGTCATTCAATCAAAGCTGGGGAACAGACACTAACGCATTCTTCTTCAGTGAATATCTAGCTCTAGGTGATAACTCACCGACGAACCTAGGTAGCATCCAATGGGGCATCGCTGGCGCAATGTTACTCGCTTGGGCAATCACTTATGCAGCTATCGTGGGTGGTGTTAAAGCTGGTATCGAACGTGCTTCTAAAGTAATGATGCCAGTGTTGTTCATAATGGTGATTTTGCTTATCGGACGCATGGTTTTCCTTCCTGGTGCTCTAGATGGTGTGAACTACATGTTCGAACCTGATTTCAGCAAGATCTGGGACGTAAAAGTATGGGCTGCTGCTTATGGACAAATCTTCTTCACGCTAAGTATCGGTTTTGCGATCATGCTGGCTTACTCAAGCTACCTGCCTGAAAAATCAGATATCACGAACAACGCGTTCATGACGGTTCTTATCAACTGTGGTTTCTCAATTCTTGCGGGTATTATGATTTTCTCTGTTCTTGGCTACATGGCTCAAGAACAAGGTAAACCATTAACTGAAGTAGTATCAGCAGGCGTTGGCCTTGCGTTTGTTACGCTACCTGCTGCGATTAATTTACTTCCAGCACCGTATATTCTGGGTCCACTATTCTTCTTTGCACTTGTTGTGGCTGGTTTAAGCTCTCATATCTCAATTATGGAAGCAGTAACATCTGCAATTATGGACAAGCTGAACTGGAGCCGTAAAAAAGCAGCAAGTATTGTTATTGGCGTTGGTGTTGTGGTGTCTATGGCATTTGCAACTAACGGCGGCCTACTTCTACTAGACCTAGTCGATCACTTCGCTAACAACGTCGGCATCATGGTAGGCGGATTCATTGAAATCCTTCTAATGGCATGGCTACTAAACAAAGTTAGCGATGTACGTGCGTACGTCAATGAGATTTCAGATTTCTCTATTGGCGTATGGTTTAACGTATGTTTACGCTTCGTCACTCCAGTTATGCTTGCAATCATTCTTGCAACTAAACTAAGCGCATTGTTTACAGACGGTTACGGTGGCTACGACCTGACTCTTGGCTGGGCGATGATCGCAGGATTACTAGCGATTGGCATTATCATAAATATGACAAGTAAGAAGGAAGCATAATCATGACAACGAGTGCGATTATTATGATGGTTCTTGGTCTTGGTATCACTTGGGGTGGTGCTGCAATTTGCATAAAGCGTGCAATGGACAAACAGAAATAACCTTATTTAAACCATTCAAAAATGCCAGCTACTAAGCTGGCATTTTTTTGTCTCATCACCTAGAACTTGTAGGTGATACCCAGTGCACCACCCACTTGTAATTCAACACCTTTATACATGTCGAGCTCAGGGTGAACTTGCACGTACGCATTCCAACCTTCGTAGAAATTCACTTTAATACCTAAAGGCAAACGTAAGCCAAAATCATTATTCCACTCAGCCCAAGCACCTGCACCGACATATCAACTCAACGGAGCTTCAGCCTCAAACTGACCACGCTTCAAAATGTAGTCAAATGCAGCACCGTCGTTGCCAATCGTGGCACGGTATTTCTGATCAAATTCGACAACGACACTCAGGTCTTGGTCTATGGCTAATCCAACTTCCAAATCTGGAGCTTCAGAAGCATGCACAAACGCGGCTCCGCTGCAGCACATAAGGCCGATCAAATAACGATGTTTCATAATATTCTCAGACTGTTTTTAAAAATGATAGTGTACTGGGTTCACAAAGAGAGGTGTCATCGCTAGGTAAAAGCGAACTGGTGCTCAAGGTTCGGTATCGGCCTTCAACACATAGAGTTGAGTAGAACTAGTTGAGTAAAAAGAGCTTATACCAATCACAGTAAGTAAGTGTTCAGGAATAGCGCAGGAAAAAACCTTGAGAACAAGGCATAATTTTTTGATAAGTAGTTGTTCTACAATCAAAAATTCTAACGAAGTTATCGAGGTTTTTAACAAGCTAGGATGACCAGTTATTTACTACGATTGGTATTAAACGTGAGGGTATTTTGCATATTGCAGAAAACAAAAAAGGAGGCCTTTCGGCCTCCTTTCAATCTATTGAATCAGTGAATTAACCGTTGTTACGGATCCACTCATCCATGTCTGTCTTAAGGTTGTCAGACTTAGTACCGAAGATAGCTTGTACGCCACCAGCAACTACAACAACACCTGCAGCGCCTAGTTTCTTCAGTTTGTCTTGGTCAACAAGAGCGGTATCAGCTACTGCAACACGTAGACGAGTAATACAAGCGTCAAGACCAGTGATGTTCGCTTTACCACCGAATGCAGCAACTAGCTCACCAGCAAGTTCAGAACCTGTAGCAACTACTTCTTCTTCAGATTCGTCTTCACGGCCCGGAGTTTTAAGGTCAAGTGCTTTAATCACAGTGCGGAATACGATGTAGTAAATTGCAGCGTAAGCAACACCACATACAACCATTAGACCCATCTTAGACGCGTTGCCAGATAGAACTAGGAAGTCGATTAGACCGTGTGAGAAAGATGTACCGTGTACAAAACCTAGAGTGTTCGCAAGAACGTATGCAGAACCAGCTAATAGAGCGTGGATTGCGTACAGTACAGGAGCAACGAATAGGAATGAGAATTCGATTGGTTCAGTGATACCCGTTAGGAATGAAGTCAACGCAGCAGAAGCCATGATGCCCATTACTTTAGCGCGGTTTTCAGGTTTAGCTGAATGTGCAATCGCGATTGCAGCAGCAGGTAGACCGAACATCTTGAACATGTAACCACCAGCTAGCTGACCGAAGCCATTGCCCGCTGCACGAGATGCGTCATCAGCAACTAGGTAACAAGTAAGAACACCGTTTTGAGTTTCGCCAGCAGCGTTTACACAAGTACCAGCTTCGAAGAAGAAAGGTACGTTCCAAACGTGGTGAAGACCAAATGGAATCAGAGAACGCTCAACGATACCGTAGATACCAAACGCCACTTGTGGGTTTTGGTGAGCAGCCCAATCAGAGAACGCAGAGATAGCGCCGCCAACTGGTGGCCATACTACAGATAGTAGGATTGCTAGACCAATCGCAGAGAAACCTGTGATGATTGGCACAGCACGCTTACCAGCGAAGAAGCCAAGGTACTCCGGTAGTTGAATACGGAAGAAACGGTTGAATGCCCAAGCAGCAACACCACCGACTAGGATACCACCTAGTACACCAGTGTCGATTTTATCAACGCCCATTACACCAGCCATTACGCCTAGTGTAGCAGTCATGATGCCGTAACCAACGATAGCAGCTAGACCAGCTACACCGTCGTTATTAGTAAAGCCAAGTGCTACGCCTACTGCGAACAGTAGTGCCATTTGACCGAATACTGAACCACCCGCTTGTTCCATTAAGTTTGAAACGATTTCTGGAATGAAAGGAAGGTCTGCTGCACCGACACCTAGCAAAATACCCGCAACTGGTAAAACTGATACTGGTAGCATCAGAGACTTACCAACTTTCTGCAGGCTAGCAAAAAGGTTCTTAAACATGTTTATGCTCCTGATAAAGATAAAATAATTATATGGGTCCTAACGGCACACCCCCGTAGCCTATATGTTAGCACCCAGTGAAAATGTAACCATGTATTGCATTATATTTTCTGCCGCTAAATATATATTGATGGGGAACTAACTTTCTAGTCACTTACGAAATTTAGTTTCAAAACACGTCTTGGATCACATGTCAAATATAGAAATGCAATGCTTTACAAGTCTATAACTAACTGAAAAGTAAATGAATTATAACACCCTTCTATTATTTTACTGAGTAAATAAAATAGAGGGTAATGTTATTTTTAGTAACAAAATTACAAATGTTGTAATTCACGCTCTCAAGTTCAACATATTCCGTAAACATTAAAAAAAAACGCATTTTTGGTGATCAAAAACACAAAAAGGGAGCTTTCGCTCCCTTTTGTTTGTTTAGTTAGATTTCTATCGCAAAAAAAGTTTTTGGTAATTTTTGGTCGTTTGTTCAGCAACCTCTTTCATTGATACCCCTTTTAACTGGGCGATATAAGCCGCAACTTCGACTACATATGCAGGCTGATTCTCTTTACCACGATATGGAATTGGCGCCAAATATGGCGAATCCGTTTCGATCAGCAACCTATCTAGAGGTAGGTTTTTCACAACGTCTTTAAGTTCAGTGGCTTGTTTAAAGGTCACAATACCTGAGATCGAGATATAGAAACCTAGTTCCATTGCCGCTTCAGCGAACGCTTGATCTTCAGTAAAGCAGTGAATCACACCACCACACTTCTCTGCTCCGCCATCGCGTAAAATAGCTAACGTATCTTCACGCGCGTTACGCGTGTGGATGATCAAAGGTTTATTAAGCTCAACAGCCAACTCAACGTGCTGCTTGAACCTGAGCTGTTGTAGCTCTGCAGTCTCTGGTTGGTAATGATAATCTAGGCCAGTTTCACCAATCGCCACCACTTTAGGGTTGCTCGCGTACTCACGCATTCTTTCTAAACAGAAGTCGCTCTCTACGTCGAGAGGGTGAACGCCACACGAAGCCTTAACGTTATCAAACGGCGAGATCATCTCAAGCATGTTTTCAAACGAATCCAACGTCACACCGACAGAAAGCAGTTGGTCAACGTTGGCTGCTTTCGCTTTATTAACCACGTCTTCTACGCTGGTGTGTAAATTTTGGTAATCCAGTTTGTCTAAATGACAATGGGAATCTACGAACATGTTTCCTCGCAAGTGGCTATCAGCCAATTCATTATGAGTAGCTCCGTATTGAGCCCAGGGTGTTGCTTTAACTGCTCAATCAATATCAGCAGTTTATTCGACGCTGCATAAGCACTTTGATAAGACATCACCTCATACAGTGCTTTCGCACTCGGAATAATAGCCTGATTAGCTAAACCAAAATGCAGCTTTTGTACATCTGACAACAAATGCCAAAGCCAGCTAAGTTGAATCAAAGGGTCTTTGCTAAGCTCTGTAGAGAACTTCAGCATGTCGGGTTGAGTGCCTTTTATCACATTCATAAAGCCATCGAGCGCTTTTGTTGAAGCTTCGACACCACCTTGATCAAACATTGCTTTCGCTTTCAGGGGGGCGTTGTCGTTCAATGTCAGTATGTACTGAGGAACCGTTTTACCAACTTCTCCATTTAACCATGCCGATCCTGCATCCAATTGTGGACACACCACATTAAATTGCTGGCAACGGCTAAGAATAGTTGGCATTAAGCGATTACTGTTGCGCGTTGAAAGGATGAAAATACAATTACTCGCAGGTTCTTCCAGTGTTTTCAACAGCGCATTAGACGCCGATTCATTCATCGCTTCAGCCGGACTCAGCAAAATGACACGCAAGCCACCCAACTGTGACGATTGTTGAGCCCAGCGGTTACTCGCACGCACTTGGTCAACGGTAATCGATTTACCTTCTTTCTCAGGTTCGATCACATGGAAATCCGGGTGACTCCCCGACTTCATCAGTTCACAACTGTGGCAAAATCCGCACGCTTCACTTTCGTAATTAACACACATCAATGCATCGGTAAGTTGGCTAACCAGCGCTTCCACACCAAGCCCTTCCGGCGCATTAACGATCACAGAGTTAGGAAAACGTTCTGCATCGAGACTTTTTTTCCACTCACTCCATACAGGTGTGAGCCAAGAATAAACTTCAGCCATGACTACCTACTGTTTATTGAGCCAAGCACTGAGCGCGACTTTAATATCAGCGGCTACTTGCTCAATTTCTTGCTGCGCATTAATCACGAGTACAGAATCGTCTTGCCCTGCAATTTCTAAGTAACGCTCACGCGTGCGATCGAAAAATGAGATGTCCATCTTTTCAATTCTATCAAGCTCACCACGACCTCTAGCGCGTTCAAGCCCGACTCTAGGGTCTAGGTCCAAATATAGTGTTAAATCTGGCTTAAAGCCGCCTAGCGTGGTTGCTTTCAGTGATTCCATAGTGCTACGAGCGATCTGACGACCACCACCTTGGTATGCTTGAGAAGACATATCATGGCGATCACCCAACACCCATTTACCACTGTCTAGTGCAGGCTTGATGACGTTTTCTACTAATTGAACACGCGCTGCGTACATCAGCAGCAACTCAGTCATGTCTTGAAGCTTCTCGCCCTCGTGTTCTTCTTTGACCAACGAGCGCATCTTCTCGGCAAGCACGGTACCACCGGGTTCACGAGTATTAACGATGTCAGCGACACCAGCTGTTTTCAATGTCTCAACGATGGCATTGATTGCTGTACTTTTGCCAGCACCTTCAAGGCCTTCAACCACGATAAATTTCGACTGATTCATAATTCTTTCTTTATTTGTTTTTTCTTAATTGCTTTAAGTAAGCTCGTACTGCACGGTTATGCTCAGTCAAACTCTTTGAAAATACGTGACCGCCGGTTCCACTCGCAACAAAATAAAGGTAGTTGCTCTTCTCTGGATTCAGAGCCGCGTTGATAGACGCTTTACCCGCCATCGCGATCGGTGTTGGCGGTAAACCGCTCATTGTATAGGTGTTGTACGGCGTTGGTGTGCGTAGATCTTTCTTACGAATATTGCCTTTGTAGCTATCGCCCATGCCGTAGATAACCGTTGGGTCAGTTTGCAAACGCATACGCTTGTTCAAGCGGTTAACGAATACAGAAGACACACGCTCACGCTCAGAAGCGACAGCAGTCTCTTTCTCGATGATAGACGCAAGAATTAAAGCTTCATAAGGCGATTTAAGAGGCAGTTTATCGGCTCTATTTTCCCACTCATCATTGACCACGTTCATTAGATCTCGGTGGGCACGTTTCAACAAATCTAAATCCGTTGTGCCATAGGTGTAGTGGTATGTTTCCGCTAAGAAAAGGCCTTCTAGCTTTTCATTTTCAATACCAAGCTTTTGTGCGATCTCTTTTTCAGAGACATCATTCAACGTCTGCTGAATGAATTCGTTGTCTTTTAGCTGAACAAGCCACTCGTCAAAACGACTGCCTTCTACAAAGGTAATGGTAAATTGGTGCTCCTTCCCTTCTACAAGCACTTGTAGCGCTTGCTCTAAGGTTAAACCTGGTTCAAGCAGGAAAGTACCCGCTTTTACGTCTACAAGCTCAGGATGTAACTTACGGATTAATTTCTCGTAAGGAGAAGCCTCAAACAGGCCTTCGTTAATCAACTGGGCTAGAACGCGGTTAAAGCTGCTACCTGAAGCAACAGTCACGACTTGTGGTTTTTCTAATTGAATAACTTGTTTCAGGTTATCTTGCGCTTGGTTGTAAACATAAAAACCAGCAGCACCGGCTGCGATTAAGCACAAGATAATAAAAATAAATAACTTTTTGATCACGAGTTTAGTTGTCCTTGAAGGCTACGAGTAACGGTTCCAATGTTAAATTGGGTATCACTAATACGGGTAACTGGGGCAACCCCTAAGATGGAGTTGGTCATGAAAACCTCATCAGCTTGCATGAGTTGAGATAAGCAGTAGTCACTAATTGTAACGGAAAGTTCAGCTTGATTCAGCGCGGTTAACACTTGCTTACGCATAACCCCCGCGACACCACTTTGAGTGAGTTGAGGTGTGTATATCGCCTGACCTTTTCGCCAAAACAGATTGGCCATGGTGGTTTCAATCACATTGCCCGATATATCAAGAACCACACCATCCACTTCATTAGCCTGATCCATTTCATCTTTCATCAAAATCTGCTCAAGACGATTATTGTGCTTATGGCCAGCAAGTAGTGGGCTCAAACCTAGCGCTTGATGACAGATACCGAGTTCAACACCGGAGTCTTGCCACGCTGAATAATGACTTGGGTAATCAAAGGTACTGATGGTGATTGTCGGCTTGGCGATATTCTTAGTACTGTAGCCACGTCCACCAGCGCCACGGCTAACGTGCAGCTTGAGCCCTGCTTTTTCATTATGAGGCTTGTTTTTGTCTTGAAGATTCGTTGAACCATTAAGGCTCTTTGTACCAGGAAGCGCATTGTGTTGGATATGTTCAAGTGCATTATCGAGCCAAAGGTTAACCGTATTCCAATCAAGTTCGGAAATGCGTAACGCTTTAAGACAATCATCAACACGACGCTGATGATCGTGAAAATATTGAATCTGGCCATCTTGAACAAGCATGGTAGTAAAACAGCCGTCTCCATACTGAAACGAGCGATCTAAGATATCGACAGTTTGCTGACTTTCTCCATCAACCCAAAACATGTTTTTCCCCATAAAAAGAAACGGCTCAATGCTAAAGCATCGAGCCGTTTAAAAACAGTTCTAATTATGACTATCTACGATGTTTGACTCTTATATAAGATGATTAAATCTTTTTGAAGATCAAACAGCCGTTAGTACCACCGAAACCGAATGAGTTACATGCAGCATATTCCATACCGCTAACTTTACGCGCAGTGTGAGGTACTAAGTCAATATCTAAGCCTTCTTCAGGATCATCTAAATTGATTGTTGGTGGAACAATTTGATCAATTAGAGACATCGCAGTGATGATCGCTTCAGCAGAACCCGCAGCACCTAGAAGGTGGCCAGTCATTGATTTCGTAGAAGAAACCAAGACTTGCTTGCTGCCTGCTTCGCCAAGAGCACGCTTGATGCCCTTCACTTCCGCTACGTCACCTGCAGGAGTCGAAGTACCGTGTGCGTTAACATAACCGATTTGTTCACCAGTAATGCCAGCATCACGCATAGCCGCTTCCATTGCTAGTGCGCCACCAGAACCATCTTCACTTGGAGATGTCATGTGGTAAGCGTCACCCGACATACCGAAGCCAACTAGCTCACAGTAAATCTTAGCGCCACGAGCTTTAGCATGTTCATACTCTTCAAGAACCATCATGCCTGCACCGTCACCAAGAACGAAGCCGTCACGGCCTTTGTCCCATGGACGAGAAGCTTTTTGAGGCTCATCGTTACGAGTAGACAGTGCTTTAGCCGCACCAAAACCGCCCATACCTAGTGGTGTCGATGCTTTTTCAGCACCACCCGCTAGCATTGCGTCAGCATCGCCGTATGCAATCATACGAGCCGCGTGGCCAATGTTATGTAGGCCAGTCGTACATGCTGTAGAGATCGCGATGTTTGGACCGCGTAGGCCACGCATGATAGACATGTGACCCGCAATCATATTCACGATCGTCGACGGTACGAAGAACGGGCTGATTTTACGAGGGCCTTTTTCAGTTAGAGCCTTGTGACCGGCTTCGATCAAACCAAGACCACCAATACCAGAACCGATAGCAACGCCTACACGAGGAGCGTTTTCTTCAGTAATAGTTAGGGCTGAATCATCTAAAGCTTGAATACCTGCTGCGACGCCGTACTGGATGAACAAGTCCATCTTACGAGCATCTTTTTTAGTCATATACTCTTCGCAGTTAAAGTCTTTAACTAGACCTGCAAAACGAGTTGAGAAATTGGTTGCGTCAAAATGATCGATATTAACGATACCACTTTGACCAGCTAGCAGGGCTTTCCAAGAAGATTCTACAGTGTTGCCTACCGGCGACAACATACCCATGCCAGTGACAACTACACGACGCTTGGACACGATATTACACTCCGGGGATTGAGGTGATTTAAGATGAGGATAGATGAGTTAGATAAAACACAGGCGGTCGAGGTGACCGCCTGGGAGAGATTATTACTGAGCGCTAGTTACGTAATCGATAGCAGCTTGAACAGTAGTAATTTTCTCAGCTTCGTCATCTGGAATCTCAGTGTCGAATTCTTCTTCTAGAGCCATTACTAGCTCAACTGTGTCTAGAGAATCTGCACCTAGGTCATCAACGAAAGAAGCTTCGTTTTTAACTTCAGCTTCGTCTACACCTAGCTGTTCAACAATGATTTTCTTTACGCGTTCTTCGAGGTTGCTCATTTTTTCTTTTCCTTTACAGAGTTCGCTTTATGCGATGTTTTCCGTAGTTTATTCAATCTATTGAAAGTTGCAAGGTCAACTTTTCTGGTCAAACCACAATTTTCACGATTTTAACCGAAATTACGTATGATCTTGACTTAAATCATGCACAAATGTTGCACATAATTTACACCATGTACATACCGCCATTGACGTGAAGTGTTTCACCTGTGATATAAGCTGCCGCAGGTGACGCCAAAAATACCACAGCTTCAGCGATTTCGCGAGGGTCACCTAGTCGACCTGCTGGTACATTCGCCAAAGTTACTGCACGTTGGTCATCATTTAGCGCTTTAGTCATGTCAGTTTCGATGAAACCAGGTGCTACAGTGTTCACTGTAATACCACGAGACGCAACTTCACGAGCCATTGATTTAGTAAAACCAATTACGCCTGCTTTTGCAGCTGCGTAGTTAGCTTGACCAGCGTTACCCATAGTACCGACTACAGAACCAACGTTTACGATACGTCCTTGACGCTTCTTCATCATGCCACGCAATACAGCTTTAGACATGCGGAAGATAGGCGTTAGGTTAGTATCGATGATGTCATTCCATTCATCGTCTTTCATACGCATAAGTAGGTTATCACGAGTGATACCTGCGTTGTTAACCAGAATGTCAATCGCACCGAATTCATCGTTGATGGTTTTCAGTGTAGCTGCAATTGAGTCAACATCCGTTACATTAAGAGCAAGACCTTTACCGTTCTCACCTAGGTACTCACTGATTGCAGCAGCGCCGCCTTCAGACGTAGCAGTACCGATAACTTTAGCACCACGCTCAACTAAAAGTTCAGCGATTGCACGACCGATACCACGGCTTGCGCCTGTAACTAGTGCAACTTTGCCTTCTAAATTCATCATAACTTCTCTATTAAGTGTTTATTTACTTAGCAGCTTCTAGTGATGCAGTGTCATTAACTGCAGCAGCTGTCATAGTTTTTACGATTCGTTTTGTTAGACCGGTAAGAACTTTACCTGGGCCTAATTCTAGTAGCTTCTCTACGCCTTGCTCATTCATAGCTTGTACACCTTCAGTCCAACGAACTGGGCTGTACAGCTGGCGAACAAGTGCGCTTTTGATTTTTGCCGGGTCTGTTTCAGCAATAACATCAACGTTATTGATAACAGGCAGTGCCGGCGTGTTGAACTCTAGAGCTTCCAGAGCAACCGCTAGCTTGTCTGCTGCAGGCTTCATAAGGGCACAGTGAGACGGCACAGATACTGGTAAAGGAAGAGCACGTTTAGCGCCCGCTTCTTTACATAGTGCACCAGCGCGCTCTACTGCTGCTTTGTTACCCGCGATAACAACTTGGCCAGGTGAATTGAAGTTAACTGGAGACACAACTTCGTCTTGTGCCGCTTCTTCACACGCTTTAGCAATCGCTTCATCATCTAGACCGATGATTGCGTACATTGCACCAACACCCACAGGAACCGCTTCTTGCATCAGTTGACCACGTAGCTCAACTAGCTTGATCGCTTCTTTAAAGTCGATAACACCCGCACACACTAGTGCAGAGTATTCGCCTAGGCTGTGGCCGGCTAGGTTTGCAGGTTGCTCTAGACCAAGCTCTTGCCATACACGCCAGATTGCAACAGACGCTGTTAGTAGAGCCGGTTGAGTACGGAAAGTTTCATTTAGATTTTCTACTGGACCATCTTGAACCAATGCCCATAGATCGTAACCAAGTGCTTCTGAAGCTTCAGCAAATGTCTTTTTAACAACATCATACTGTTCGCCTAGGTCAGCAAGCATACCGATAGCTTGAGAGCCTTGGCCTGGGAATACGATAGCAAATTTGCTCATAGTAATTTTCCTTTAAGCAAAGCAAAAAATTGAATAAGGCACATAAGTTATGTGCCTTGTTTGTTGATTATCGCTTGGGGTTAGAATTTAACTAACGCAGAACCCCAAGTGAAGCCGCCACCAAACGCTTCAAGTAGAAGCGTTTGACCACGTTTAATTCGCCCGTCGCGAACTGCCTCATCAAGGGCCGTTGGTACGGTAGCTGCCGACGTATTGCCGTGCTTATCAAGAGTAATCACAACTTGATCAAGCGACATCGTCAGCTTTTTAGCGGTTGCCGAGATAATACGGTAGTTCGCTTGATGTGGAACTAACCAATCAAGCTCTGACTTATCCATATTGTTCGCCGCTAATGTGTCTTTCACTAGCTTAGAAAGCTGAGTTACCGCCACTTTAAATACTTCGTTGCCCGCCATGTGCAACCATTTGTCTGCATCACCGCCACGCTCTGGAACTTCTAGGCTTAGAAGCTCACCATATTTACCATCAGAGTAAATGTGAGTAGACAAAATACCTGGCTCTTCGCTTGCGCCAACAACCACCGCACCTGCAGCATCACCAAATAAGATGATAGTAGAGCGGTCAGTCGGATCACAGGTTTTTGACAGTGCATCCGCACCGATTACCAAAACGTTCTTACACATGCCAGTCTTGATGTGTTGATCAGCAACAGACAGTGCGTAGACAAAACCAGAACACGCCGCAGCCAAATCAAACGCAGGGCAGCCTTTGATACCAAGCTTGCCTTGTACCTGACATGCCGAAGACGGAAATGTGTGGCTACTGCTGGTTGTCGCAACAATGATTAAATCAATATCTTCTTTGTCGATACCTGCCATTTCAATGGCATTCTCAGCAGCGTAAAACGCCATATCCGCAACAGTTTCGTTTTCCGCTGAAATACGACGCTCTTTAATACCTGTTCTAGCAACGATCCACTCATCGCTAGTCTCTACCATTTTCTCTAAGTCTGCGTTAGTACGCACCTGAGATGGCAAGTAGCTGCCAGTACCTAAAATTTTGCTATACATGAAGACTAATAATGCCTCTCGAGTAAAACCGCTTCCAAACGATCGCTAATGCGACTGGGGACTTGTCGTTTGACCTCGTGTACTGCCTCACCAATCGCGTTGACGACTGCAGACACATCAGCACTTCCATGGCTTTTAATGACAATGCCGCGCAATCCTAACAAACTTGCGCCGTTATACTGGTCGGGGTTCAAGGTTTTTAATTCAGTAAATAGCTCAGAAAACAACATTCTGGCGATCCAACCCTTTATTGTTGAAGCCATCATGCGCGTTTTTAGCTTATCAATAAAGAGCTGAGCCGTACCTTCACACGTTTTTAAGCAGACATTGCCCACAAAACCATCACATACGACGACATCAGCAGCATCTTGAAGTAATTGATTACCTTCAATATAGCCTATGAAGTTCACAGACTGAGTATTCGACAACATTTCAGCGCATCGTTTTACAAGGTCATTGCCTTTGATTTCTTCAGCGCCGATATTCAAGATAGCGACACGAGGCACGCGACCTAAATGTTGTTCTGCTAATGCACTGCCCATTACGGCAAACTGAAACAGTGAATCCGCGTCACTAGAAACGTTCGCTCCTAAATCAAGCATCCATGTACGGTTGCCAGAAGCGGTAGGCAAAGCTGAAACCAATGCAGGCCTATCAATACCAGGAAGGAGTTTGAGTCGGAAACGAGATAACGCCATCAGTGCGCCGGTGTTGCCACCACTCACACAAGCATCAGCTTGTGACTCGGCAACCAGATCGATAGCAGCACGCATAGAGCTACCCTGACTGTTGCGTAGGGCCAGTGAAGGTTTTTCAGAATTGGAAATAACTCGATCACAATGCTGGATACTCAAACGAGAATCAGGCATTCGACCTAATGAAGATAATTGAGATGTGATCGCGTTTCGATCACCTATTAGAATGACTTTTAGCTCTGGGAAATACGACAGTGCCTGCACGGCGGCAGGCACTGTAACACGAGGACCGAAGTCCCCGCCCATTGCATCAAGCGCAACGGTTAGATTTTGCAAAGGTCAACCTTACTTGTTGATAACCTTTTTGCCGCGGTAGAAACCTTCGGCAGTCACGTTGTGACGTAGGTGAGTTTCACCTGAAGTTGCGTCTACAGAAAGTGCAGCTGTAGTTAGCGCATCGTGTGAACGACGCATGCCACGCATTGAACGTGATTTCTTGCTCTTTTGTACGGCCATTGACCCTACTCCTATGTAAATTCTTAAAGATACTTACTAATAAGTTACTTCTTTAAGTTTTTTAAAACATCAAATGGATTCGGCTTTTTATCTTCCTCAATTTCTTCAGGAAGTTCACCAAACACCAAGTTATTTGAGTTAACGCTACATTTCGCATCGTCGTGCATTGCTATTTGTGGCAATCCAAGGATGAACTCGTCTTCAACTAATTGAATCAGGTCTAACTCACCGTACTCGTTCAGATCTACCAAATCGTACTCTTCCGGTGCTTCCTCTTCACTTTTCTCGCTGTAAACAGGAGTATAAGTAAATTGGACATCGCACTCATGTGCGAAAACCTCATTACAACGTTGACACTCTAAATCGACTTCGACGTTAGCTTTACCAGAGATAACGACTAATCGTTGTTCATCAAGCCCAAATGACATTGAGACTTGCGCGTCACGTTTTACGCCTTCAGTTGTTTCGGTTAAACGCTTTAAAAGACTGACTTGAATGATACCATCCATATCGAGTCGTTTTTGAGCCGTTCTTGCCGGATCAACTGTACGCGGTATTTTTTCCTTTTGCATAGGGCGCGAATCTTATCTTCCAAATCGTGTTTAGTCAAAGGAAATGGCAAAAAAAATGTACTTTCCTACCTTTCCTGTTCAGAGCATTATGAATAGCAGGCTAAGTTACGTTATCCTGAACTAAATGCTTACACGAATTGTAAATTAAAATGAGAAATTACCAACTAGTTTTAGCTTCTACATCTCCATTTAGGCAAGAGATCCTCAAAAAACTACAGTTAGACTTTGTCACAGCGAAGCCTGACTGCGATGAAACGCCACTTCCAGAAGAGACTCCTCAACAATTGGTAATGCGTCTTGCTGAAACCAAAGCCAAGTCTTGTGCTGTCGAACAACCAAGCCTAGTGATTGGTTCCGATCAAGTATGTGTGATTGACGAAGAAATTATTGGCAAACCTCATACTCGTGAGAAAGCGATTGAGCAGTTGTCTCGTCAAAGTGGTAAGAGCATCACTTTCTATACTGGGATAACGGTATGGAACAGCGAGACCAGTAAAGCTGACACGCGTCTCGACACCTTTGTTGTGCATTTCCGCGATTTAACTGAGCAACAGATCATTTCTTATGTTGAGAAAGAGCAGCCTTATTACTGCGCGGGCAGTTTTATGTGCGAAGGGTTAGGTATTGCATTGTTTAAACAGATGGAAGGTAAAGACCCAAACACGCTGATCGGCTTACCTCTGATCGATTTAGTCGATATGCTTGAGGCACAAGGAATGAACGTGTTGTAAGCGATACTTACCACTCTGTTGGAGATTCCCTACTCCTTCCTTCGTCAGTCCAGGGAATGACGGAACGCGAATTTTATCTAATCCGCTAATGATATAGAACGTAACCTTAAAAAGTCGTCATCCTCAAGAGCGAGGAACGAGCGAGTTGGGGAGCTTCTGCAACATATGAAAACAAAAAAGGTTGACGATATTCGTCAACCTTTTCCATTTGATGCATATTATACTCAATTCACGAAAAATCTCGTATCTTCTTAAAGCTTACGTAAACCAGTTAAGGCTTTCTCTAGCCTTCTTTCCATTGGCGCCGAGATATCCATCTTCTCTTCGCTACCCGGGTGGGTAAACTTGATGTTGGCTGCATGTAAGAACAGACGATTCAGTCCTACTTTGCCCGTATAAGCATCGAAACGACGATCACCGTAACGATCATCCCAAGCTATTGGATGACCAGTATACTGAGCGTGCACACGGATTTGGTGTGTACGGCCTGTAATTGGGCTAGCTTGAATCAACGTCGCCTCTTGGAATTTCTCTAAAACCTTAAAGCGGGTTTCAGAAGCTTTACCATTCGGGTTCACTCGAACAATGCTATTCACTTCATTTTTTAACAAAGGTGCGTTGACGACTTTACAGCTGTTTTTCCATTCGCCCATCACTAAAGCGAAATAGTATTTTTGAACCGTTTTTTCACGGAACTGTGCTTGAAGGTGTCTTAGCGCCGAGCGCTTCTTAGCAACAAGCAAAATGCCAGACGTATCTCTATCAATACGGTGCACTAACTCAAGAAAACGAGCATCAGGGCGAAGAGCACGCAATGCTTCAATCGCGCCAAACTTCAAGCCGCTGCCACCATGAACCGCAGTACCTGATGGTTTATTGAGAATCAGCATGTGATCATCTTCATAGATGATGCACTGTTCCAATTCCGAAACCTTATTGAGTTTCGTACTCGGTACGTTCTCTTCCGTTTTCTCTTCAATAGTAACGGGAGGGATACGTACTAAGTCGCCAGCTTTTAGTTTGTACTCAGCCTTGATACGTTTCTTGTTAACGCGGACTTCGCCTTTACGCACGATTCGGTAAATCATGCTTTTCGGGATGTTTTTTAATTGGTTGCGTAAGAAGTTATCAATACGCTGACCAGCCATATCTTCGTCAATGTCGACAAATTGGACTTGGGTTCTAATTTCGCTCATTGGGTTATTGTATCACTGTCACTTTTGATAATTGAGATTTTCTTAACCCTATTCTGAACTTATTTATCTAAAATCCCTGCGACTCTATCCCTAAAAGGTCATTGAAGTTCTATATTTCTTTGATTCTCCGAACAAAAAAGCACCAAGCTTCCTGCAAATTAAAATATCAATTGATAAATTATTTATAGACAGTGAGTTAGAGCTATCAAAACCCAAACAAAAACTGTTTTTTTTACCGCATTACGACAAAGCAGATTGCTGTGTTTACCGACCACTGCTATAGTTCACAGCTGCTATCAATGGATTGACTAATATTTAAACAGCTAACCATTCATAAGCAAGTAAATGAGTAGATGACTCAGATTAGACAGTGCTGCAATCGGCGTAAGACACGGTCAACTGAGTTCCTTATCGCTCTACTCACGTACACTCATGTTGAGTATTCACCGCCACATCGCGGATCATAGGCTAACTCCCTATGATGACTGACGTGCCCCAGAGCATCCCTCTCCAGCCGGGAGGCTGCACCGATAAAGCCATGGGATCTGGCACCATGAGAAACGAACTAAAGCGATAAGACCAATGATGAAAATAAGAAAAGACAATGAGAATTTCTAAATGAAAAGAATGTTAATTAACGCAACTCAAAAAGAAGAGTTGCGTGTCGCTTTGGTTGATGGCCAGCGACTGTTCGATCTAGATATCGAAAGTCCAGGTCACGAATCAAAGAAAGCGAATATCTACAAAGGACGTATTACCCGTATTGAACCAAGCCTAGAAGCGGCATTTGTTGATTACGGCGCAGAACGTCACGGTTTCCTCCCTCTTAAAGAAATTGCCCGCGAATACTTCCCTGAAGGTTATACATACCAAGGCCGCCCTAGCATTAAAGAAGTGCTAAGAGAAGGACAAGAAGTAATCGTACAAGTTGAGAAAGAAGAACGTGGTAGCAAAGGCGCTGCACTGACAACTTTCATCTCTTTGGCGGGTAGTTACTTAGTTCTTATGCCAAATAACCCTCGCGCTGGCGGTATTTCTCGTCGTATCGAAGGTGATGAACGCACTCAACTGAAAGCAGCATTAAGCACTCTTGAGCTTCCTCAAGGTATGGGCTTAATTGTGCGTACAGCGGGTGTAGGCAAAAGTGCAGAAGAGCTAGAGTGGGACTTGAACGTTCTATTGAATCACTGGGGCGCTATCAAGCAAGCTTCTGATTCAAATGCAGCTCCTTTCCTTATTCACCAAGAAAGTAACGTTATCGTTCGTGCGATTCGTGACTATCTACGTCGTGATATTGGCGAGATTCTAATCGACAGCAATACTATTTTTGAACGTGCACAAGCGCACATTCAATTAATACGCCCAGATTTCATGAATCGCGTTAAGAAATACGATGGTGAAGTACCACTATTCAGCCATTACCAGATTGAAAGCCAGATCGAATCTGCTTTCCAACGTGAAGTTCGTCTTCCATCTGGTGGTTCTATCGTAATCGACCCAACAGAAGCTCTGACTTCTATCGATATCAACTCTGCTCGTGCAACAAAGGGCGGCGATATCGAAGAAACAGCACTTAACACTAACCTAGAAGCAGCCGATGAAATTGCACGTCAATTACGTCTACGTGACCTAGGTGGTCTTGTTGTTATCGACTTTATCGATATGACTCCGGTTCGCCACCAACGCGAAGTAGAAAGCCGTCTACGTGATGCCGTCCGTTTAGATCGCGCACGTGTTCAGATTGGTCGTATTTCTCGCTTTGGTCTTCTAGAGATGTCTCGTCAACGTTTGAGTCCATCACTAGCAGAAGCAAGCCACCACATTTGTCCTCGTTGTACAGGTACTGGTGTTGTTCGTGATAACGAATCTCTAGCACTATCTGTTCTACGTCTGATCGAAGAAGAAGCTCTAAAAGACAACACTGCGCAAGTTCTTGCTGTAGTCCCTGTTCCTATCGCTTCTTACCTATTGAACGAAAAACGTCGCTCAGTAAACCACATCGAGAAGAACCAAGAAGTTAAGATCACTGTAGTTCCTAACTCTGACATGGAAACACCGCACTTTGAGGTTATCCGTGTTCGTGAAGGTGAAGAGTTCGACCTACTGTCTTACTTGCTGCCTACCAAGCTAGAAGCTCTAAAAGAAGCAGAAAGCAAAGAGCCTGCAGAACAGACTATTCGTCCTAAGAAGATCGAAGAGCCAGCTCTTAAAGGCTTCGCAGCTCCTGCTCAATCAGCACCGACTCCAGCTCCAGCTCCTAAAGCTGTAGAAGAGAAAAAAGCTGAATCAGCAGCGACTCAAGAACCAGGTTTAGTTGGTCGTTTCTTCAAAGCTATCGGTAGCTTCTTATTTGGCTCTTCAACTCAAGAAGAGAAAAAAGAAGAAGAGAAGCAAGAAGAGAAGCCTAAGAACAATCGCAACAACGGCAACCGTCAACGCCGTGATCGTAACGATAACCGTCGTCGTAACCAACGTGGTGACCGTGGTGAACAACGTGGTGAGCGTGGTGACAATCGTAACGAAAACCGTGACAACAAACGCCGTCGTAAACCAGTTCGTGATGAGAAACCTGAAGAGCAGAAAGAAACTGCTCCACAGCAAAATCGCCAGCCTCGTAAGCCTAAGCAAGACCGTCGCAATAAGTCACGTGATGAGCAGAAGCAACGCGAAGAGCTAGCACCATCTAAATTAGCAGAAGAAGGTCTACAGCTAGCGGCAGAAGCTCAAGCTGATAAACTAGAAGCGCCTAAGGCTAAGCCAGAAGCGAAAGCAGCTAAGATTAAAGAGCGTCGTCAGCGTCGTAAACTGAACAAACAAGTTCGTATTAAAGACCAACAAGCTGAAGCTTCAGAAAACTCGTCAAATGAGTCTGCTGTTGCTAAAGAACAGTCTATTGCGAAAGAACAATCAGTAGCTCAAGAGCAAAAAGTTGCGGAACAAGTAGAAGCAACTCAAGTAAACGCTGATGAACAAACAGAACAGGAAGAGCCGAAGCAACGTCGCAACCGTCGTTCTCCACGTCACCTACGTGCAAGTGGTCAACGTCGTCGTCGCGGTCGTGATCGTCGTCCTAACCCATTCCGCCTACGTAAAGGTGGTGTAGCTTCTCCAGAGATGGCTATGGGTAAAGTGATGCCTCGCTTCATTCCAAAACCTCACCATAATCAGGCAAAACCTGAAGTGGCTGAAGTTCAAGTAGCAGTTGAAACTCAAGTTGCTGTACAGGAGCAAAACGTAGCTCAAGAGACGGCACCACAAAGTAACACAGCTATTGCTGGCGGCTTTGCATGTCCTGAACTTGCGATGGGTAAAGTCATTATCCGCCGTGAAGAAGCTGAAACTGTCGTTGAAACTCAGTTAACTGAAGCTCCTGCGGTAGTTGAAACTGAGAAAGTTGAAACTCCAGTGATTGCTGAAACTGCGAAAGTTGAATCGCCTGTTGTAGCAGAAGCTGTGCAAGTAGAAGCAACACCAGTTGTTGAAGCTGAAGCACCTAAAGCTGAAAGTGTAAAAGTAGAAGAAGCTCCTGTGGTAAAAGTAGAAGCTCCTAAAGCGGCACCAAAGGCAGCGGTTGCTAAAAAACAAGCAGGTTCACCAATGACTAAAGCTCCTGGTCCTCAAGAGATCAAAGAGATTCAAGTTGTTGCGGCTCCATTCCGTACTGAGCGTTTTGTATCGAAAGGTGCAGGTAGCCAAGCAGCGTCAAATAAAGCCGGCGCAGGCATGACTAAACCTCAATACTAATGAGCTTCGCAGAGTAATCTGCAGAGAACTATCTAAGGGCGACTTATTCATAAGTCGCCCTTTTTTTATATCCACAGTTCCGATTAGTTATAATAGATATATTACTCAAAATAGGGTTCAACCTTGAACTTAATCACATTTTTGGGTAGCATTCGCGCACTTATATTTTCGACACTTAGCTATTGCCGCTCTTTTTCATCACTGTTTGGCTACGCAATACATTCGTGTCGGTAAACCCATTTTAAGCATAGCTGAGCAAACATGTTCGAATTCCCACAATTTTCAAAGCACTCTGTAAAAAATGATGTGCTTTCAGGTCTTACCGTAGCCTTAGCTCTGGTACCTGAAGCCGTAGCATTCGCCTTTGTTGCAGGCGTTGACCCAATGGTTGGTCTTTACGCAGCATTCATCGTAGGTTTAATCACTTCTGTCTTCGGTGGTCGTCCAGGTATGATTTCTGGTGCAACTGGCGCAATGGCTGTTGTAATGGTTAGCCTAGTAGCAACCCATGGCGTTCAATACCTCTTTGCGGCAGTTATGCTAGCCGGCCTTCTGCAAATTGCAGCGGGTGTATTTAAGCTAGGTAAATTCATCCGTATCGTTCCGCACCCAGTAATGATTGGTTTCGTGAACGGTTTAGCGATCGTTATCTTCTTAGCGCAGCTTGGACAATTTAAAGCACCAGACGTAACAGGTGCCTTAACTTGGTTACCAAGCGGTCAAATGACACTAATGCTAGGTCTAGTAGCCCTTACAATGGCTATCATCCACTTCCTACCTAAGCTCACTACAGCAGTACCTTCTTCATTGGTAGCTATTGTTACAGTAACAGCTTTGGTTGTAGGCCTTGATCTTGAAACTCGCACTGTTGTTGATTTCCTACGTACTATGTCTGGTGACGAAGCAGCAACACTAGCGGGCTCTCTACCAACATTCTCTATTCCAGCAGTACCGTTTAGCCTAGAAACGCTATACATCATCCTGCCTTACGCAGTGATTCTTGCAGCGATTGGTCTAATCGAATCACTACTAACGCTAACCGTACTAGACGAAATGACAAACACTCGTGGACAATCTAACCGTGAATGTGTTGGTCAAGGTATGGCGAACGTGACGTGTTCAGTATTTGGCGCGATGGGTGGTTGTGCGATGATCGGTCAATCGATGATCAACGTAAACTCAGGTGGTCGTGGTCGTCTTTCAGGTATCGTAGCGGCAGTTGCACTACTGATGTTCATCCTGTTCGGCTCTGCACTGATTGAAATGATTCCTCTAGCAGCACTTGTGGGCGTTATGTTCATGGTTGTTATCGGTACGTTTGAATGGGCAACCTTCAAGTTGGCACGTCGCGTTCCTAAGCAAGACTTCTTCGTTATCGTCCTTGTAACTGTCGTTACAGTACTAACAGACCTTGCGGTAGCAGTTGGTGTGGGTGTTGTTGCTTCTGCACTAATGTTTGCATGGCAACATGCTAAGCACATCTACGCAGACACATCGGTTAACGCTGAAGGCTCTAAAGAGTACAAAGTTAACGGTCCAATCTTCTTTGGTTCAACCGCTAACTTCCTTGAGTTGTTTGACTCATACAACGATCCACAAGATGTTATCGTTGATTTCGCAAACTCACGCGTTACTGACCACTCTGCTATTGAAGCGATCGACACGATTGCTGACCGTTACGCGGCACTAGGTAAAACACTTCACCTTCGCCACCTAAGCCAAGACTGTGTTGCTATGCTGCACAAAGCCGGTAGCTTAGTTGAAGCGAACGTTGCAGAAGACCCAATCTACAAAGTAATGTCTAAGTAAGCTTAGTCATAGCTTAAAGCTAGATTTAGAAAGGCCGACATTCAATGTCGGCCTTTTTTATATCGATGAACCTTGATACTTTATCGCCCACCAAGAACACAGCCTCTACACTATATTGAACGCAGTATCGCTTCGCTCGACTCTTCGATTAAATCCAACACTAATTCAAAGCCATTCCCCTCACCATAATAAGGATCGGGAATTTCTTGATATTGTGACTCTCCAAAACTCAAAAATAACGCGAGCTTGTATTGGAGGTGAACTGGACACTGGCTCACTAAGTCATCTAAATTCGCCTTGTCTGCCGCAAGTATCAGGTCAAACTCTTCGAAGTCATTATCTACCACTTTACGAGAAGTAATCCCTTTAAAGCTGTAGCCTCGCTTCTCTCCTGCTGATTTTGAACGTGAGTCTGGCGCATTGCCTTGATGAAAGCCAATCGTCCCAGCGGAGTCGACCGTTACATTAATATCCATCTGCTGAGCTTTCTTTCTCAGCACCGCTTCACCTGTTGGCGAACGACAAATATTCCCCATACAAACCACGAGTATCTTTTTCATCCGTAATCACCTGTTCTTCCGATGGTTTTTGCTATCGTTAAGTTAGGCTATGATAGGCGTAATCACAACTTAAAAGGATTTGTTATGTCGACCGAAGACAACAAAGAACAACGCCACAAAGCAAGACAACAGAAAGTAAAAGAGCAAGTCGATGCACGTGTTGCAGCAGCGCAAGAAGTGAAAGGACTGTTATTGGTTATTACTGGCAACGGGAAAGGGAAATCGACATCAGGTTTCGGTACGATTACACGTGCAGTCGGTCACGGTAAGAAATGTGCCGTTGCTCAGTTTGTAAAGGGAACCTGGGATAACGGTGAAAAGAACGTTCTTCAAAAACTCGATGTAGAGTTCCAAGTGATGGGTACAGGCTTTACTTGGGAAACTCAAAATAAGGCGAAAGATATTGAAGCCGCACAGCGCGTATGGAAAGAGTGCCAACGCATGCTAGCTGATGAGTCGATTGATGTAATTCTGTTTGATGAGCTGACGTACATGGTGAGCTATGGCTACATTGAATTGGATGAAGTGGTAGAAGCTCTGAATAACCGCCCTAAAATGCAATCAGTGATCATCACAGGCCGTGGAGCGCATCGAACTTTAACGGACATGGCCGATACCGTGTCTGAAGTTCGTAACGTTAAACACGCTTTTGAATCTGGTGTTAAAGCTCTGCAAGGCGTTGACTGGTAATTGCATTCAACCAGAGATCCCCGACTCGGTCATTCTTCCCTCTCGAGGATGACGACCACTAGACTGTCACGCCCTTGAACAAGGCACTAATACCTATCGTCATTCCCTAATGCGAGGGGCGAGCTTCATAGGGAATCTCTCTTGGGTATTATCGGCAGCCAAACAAAAGCGCCATTCCTCGTAATAAGGAATGGCGCTATTTATATGCTATTTATTTAAAATGGCGATTAGTTAAACAAGCCTTTGAGTAAACCATTGACTGCATCTCTAGTTTTCTCATCTTTGATCTTGTCACCGTATTTTTCTTCAAGTTTCTTAATACCGCGATCAATCTCTTTTTCAGCTTTCTGTTTCAACACATCATCAAAAACAAGCCCAAATTTCGGGTCAGCCCACTGGCCGGTTACCTTAATTGGAATCGTCACATCTTTGAGATCATCAATGCTCTTACCACCCTGGCCTTCAAGCGAACCAACAATTGACGTGCGAACCAGGAAGTCGACCGTTTCATTGATGAAGTTTGCTTTACCTTGACCTGTCACGCGTAAAAGAGGCGACTGTGCCGATAAGTCGTTCGTTGAAACCCAACCTTTATCAACCTTGAGTGTTGCTTTCATTGCACTAAAATCTGTCTTTTGAGACTCATCTTTGCTTTCGACTTTTTCGCCTTTGATCTTAGCGTAGTTTTCTCTAATCAGTTGCGCGATGTTGATGCCATTAACCGCACCATCTTCAAAGTTAATCGCAATAGTACCTACCAAGTTCTTCTTGATTCCTGTTGGCGTCAAGCTCTTACCTTTAACGTTAACATCGATATTACCGGTACCTTCCAGCGTATCGTTGTTCGCTACGTCAACCAGTAACGGTTGTACTTTTACGCCTTTAATCTTTTTCTTAGCCGTGTAAGTCGCAGGCGTCTTGCGTGCATCTAATCGTGCTGTTGCCGAGATAGAGCCTTGGTAAAGATTCGAGGTAAACGATGTCAGATCTGCGATACCACGGTTAACTAAGAACGCAGTTTTCACGTTCTGCATTTTTGCGTTGTTCGCCTTGAACTTATCGATTGTGATATTACCTTTCACATCGAGCGTTTTCAGAGCTGACAGATCAGGTTCTACTTCTTTCGCAGGAGCCGAGTTATCTGAACTTGACGTCGAAGAAGCTGTAGTATTTGAAGTTGAGCCACCAGCAGAATCAGAAGGCGCAGCACTCGCTGTTTCTGATGTATTACCTAGGCCTAAAAACTCATCTAAATCGATGTTCGGGCTATGAAGAGAAAAACGAACCTTTGGTATTTCAGATAAAGTGATGTCCGCTTTACCGTCTAGTGCGATAGCGTTAGCTTGCAGCTTCTCTAGCACAAAGCTCAAGTGACTCTTAGTTAGATCAAAGCTTAAGTCAGACAGCATATCCACTTTCATTGGTGATTGAGGAAGCGTTTCACCTTTGAATGTTGAGTCTAATGTTAACTTGTTTAGTGTAACTTTTGAGATCGCGCTATCGACAGTTAAGTCACCGCCACCTTTAAGATCAAGGTCAAGACCAGCAGCATTACCAATCACCGCATAAGTCAATTGGTTAACCTTATCGAACTCAAACGTATTTAAGCCAATCTTCGCTGACTCGATCGACGTTGCTGGATCATTGAACTTCGCATTAAGGTCAATATTTCGTAATGCGTAGCTTGCAAAGCCTTCCGCTAATTTGAATTCAGCACTGCCATTTGCAGAGAACTTCTGTTGGTTGTTTTCACCAGAAGCCGCAAACGTCGCGGTCGTCCATGTATCAACGGCAAACTCAGAAAGACTCAAAGACACATCGTATAGCTTAGTGAATGAACCTGCTTGCTTGTCGTCCATCTCAAACAATGCGTTTGAGACAGTTACACCTGCAAGATTGATCGTCCAGCCAGATGTGTCTGTAGAAGTTTGCTCTTGAGGCGCCGGTGTTGCTTCAGAACTTGTATCCGCTGCAGGTTCAGACTCCTTAGGAGCAGACACTTGTGTGAGCGCATCGATGTTCTTGCGACCATCTTTAAGCGTTTCTAAATAAAATTCTGCACCATCTAGAGTGATATTGCCGATCTCTAGTTGATTGCTAAATAGCGGAGTAACCGAAACATCAACGCCAACCGTATCAACCTTAAACAGGTTTGGTTGAGTGAACCCTTCAGGGTTACGTAATTCAGTTTGACCAAGTTCGAAGCCAATAGATGGGAAGAATTGCCAACTGATATCACCCTCGATCACGAGCTCTAGGCCTGTGTGTTTTTGGGCTTGTTCGACAATTAATGGCTTAAATTGGTTGGGATTCACTAACAGCACTAGTGCCAGAGTTGCTGCAACGACAACAAACAGTGGTACAGCTATGAAAATGAGTAGTTTCTTCATCCGCATATTCCTTGCTTAGATTCCAAAAGAAAGTGGCACTATAAAAGTGCCACTGATTCGGTAAAAAATAAAGCTAAGTGAGTCACTTAGGCAAAATTTTATTCGATTAAGACTTCAACAACTTCGCAATATGCGCTTTTAGAACATCAATCGCAATACGGTTTTTACCACCACGAGGAACGATGATGTCTGCATGTTGTTTTGAAGGCTCGATAAACTGCATGAACATTGGGCGTACTGTTTCTTGGTATTGTTTAAGTACCGTATCCATTGTTCGACCACGCTCTTCTACATCACGCTTAACACGACGTAGTAGACAGATGTCCAACGGTGTATCCATAAATACGCTTGCGTGCATTAGTTTACGAAGACGCGGGTCTGTCAGAAGCAGAATACCTTCTAAAATGATCACTTTCTTAGGAGTAAGTGTAGTCGTTTCAGAAGTGCGTGTGTGCTCTGTGTAGCTGTATTCAGGAACTTCCACGGCATTGCCACTCATTAGCTGCTGTAGATGTTCGCATAAAAGGTCATGATCTAGTGCATTTGGGTGGTCGTAGTTAGTTTTAACTCGCTCTTCCATACTCAAGTGACTTTGGTCGCTGTAATAGCAATCTTCCGTGATAACACCAATTTGATGGTCGCCTACTTTTTCGCGCAGCTCATTATAAATCGTACTCGCGATCAGGCTTTTTCCTGAAGCTGAAGCGCCAGCGATACCTACGATGACACATTGATTATTATCAGACATTAATTTGCACCCGATATGGTTTGGTGGTGGGAAGAGATAAACCGCCTGATTATAGGGGCTAAAGCATATAGATTCTAGTCGCGATGTTAGCTAATTGCAGTCAAATTGATGATCTCAATACATTTACTTAAAACAATCGTTTGCTTTCAAATAACTTAAATACAACTATGTGCACAAGCCCTATGGCTATCCACTTAATCCAACCGTTGTTTATCTCACCCAAACATGATTTACACACCTTTGTGATCAGCCATTGCTATTCAACCATCGAGAAGTTAATCGCCTCTGGTCTCGCTTTTCCCGTCCAGAACATCTTCGCAGCCACATTCTCAGCAAGCTCTAAGTAATGACGCGTGTGTTCACTATCTGGACGACGTATAACGGTTGGGCAACCTGCATCAATATCTTCACGTACATCAATGTGCAGCGGGATTTGCGCTAAGATATCGAGGTAAAACTCTTCTGACATGGCTTCCGCGCCACCAGCGCCAAAGATATGCTCTTTCTCGCCACAGTGGCTACAGATATGGTAGCTCATGTTTTCCACTAAGCCTGCCACTGGCACGCTCACTTTATCAAACATCGCCACACCTTTACGCGCATCGGCTAATGCCAAATCTTGAGGGGTGGTCACCACAACCGCGCCCGTCACTGGGATCTGCTGCGAAAGCGTTAACTGAATATCACCCGTGCCCGGTGGCATGTCGATAACAAGGTAATCCAACTCTGGCCATACGGTTTCGTTAACAAGCTGACCTAATGCTTTCGCCGCCATTGGACCACGCCAGATAGCTGCATCATCTTTTGATACAAGGTAACCGATAGAATGCGTAAAAATGCCGTGCGCTTCGATTGGCATCATCCATTTGTTATTCTGTACTTCTGGTTTTGCGTCTAGCTGACCAAGCATCATAGGCACAGATGGACCGTAGATATCCGCATCCAACAAGCCCACTTTTGAACCTGACTTAGATAACGCAAGCGCAAGGTTTACAGAAGTAGTCGATTTACCCACCCCACCCTTTGCCGACGTCACGGCGATAATGTTCTTAACGCCCTTCAAAGGTGTCGCGACTGTTGTTTCTAGCGCAGACGGCTTCACTTGTACTTCAAACTGAAAAGCACTAACAAGTTGCTGTTCAATCTGGGAGTGGATCCACTGTTCCAGTTCAATTGCGAGCTGATTAGCAGCAAAGGGTAAAGTAATAATGAATGATCCACGCGGATCAACCGATACAATATTTTGGTGTAGCGCCCACTCTGGGATGAGAATTGGTGACTCGAACTCATTCAGACATGAACAGAAATCTTGCTTAGAAGTAAAGTTACGCATTGGGGCTCCTTTTTTTATTTATGCTATCACCCACGAGATGAAGACTGAACCCCTAAAAAACTAGGGGAATCCTTTGTCTGATAACTTGGCGTATCACACGTTATAAAGTAGTATTACCTCTCAAAATTTATACCTATCAAAAAAGCGAATTATTAAGTATGGCAACTGATCCAAGACAACTTTTGGTAACTTGTGCGCTTCCGTACGCTAACGGCTCTATTCACCTTGGTCATATGCTTGAGCATATCCAAGCTGATATCTGGGTTCGATACCAGCGTCTACGTGGCAACACTGTAAACTTCATCTGTGCTGACGATGCTCACGGCACGCCAATTATGCTTAAAGCTCAACAGATGGGTATCACGCCAGAAGAGATGATCGCTGCTGTTAGTGAAGAGCACCAAAAAGACTTCGCTGGCTTTGATATCAGCTTTGATAACTACCACAGCACACATAGTGAAGAGAACCGTGAACTGGCTTCTCACATCTATCTAGAACTTAAAAAGAACGGCTTCATTTCTAGCCGTACTATTTCTCAGCTTTTCGATCCTGAGAAAGAGATGTTCCTACCAGACCGCTTCGTAAAAGGTACTTGCCCTAAGTGTAAGTCAGAAGACCAGTATGGTGATAACTGTGATAACTGTGGTGAGACATACAGCCCAACTGAGCTAATTAGCCCTAAATCAGCGGTTTCTGGCGCAACTCCAGTAATGAAAGATTCTGAGCACTTCTTCTTCGATCTGCCTCAGTTCGAAAGCATGCTAAAAGAGTGGACTCGTTCTGGCTCTCTACAGAATGAAACTGCAAACAAAATGCAGGAATGGTTCGAGTCTGGCCTGCAACAGTGGGATATCTCACGTGATGCACCTTACTTCGGTTTCGAAATCCCAGGCGAGAAAAACAAATTTTTCTACGTTTGGCTAGACGCTCCTGTTGGCTACATGGCTTCTTTCAAGAACCTATGTGACAAGCGCGACGATCTCAACTTTGACGAATACTGGAAGAAAGACAGCACAACTGAGCTTTACCACTTCATCGGTAAAGACATCGTTTACTTCCACAGCCTATTCTGGCCTGCAATGCTTGAAGGCGCTGGTTTCCGTAAGCCAAACAACGTATTCGTACACGGCTACGTAACGGTGAACGGTGCGAAAATGTCTAAGTCGAAAGGCACATTCATCAAAGCAAGTACGTACTTAAATCACCTAGACCCTGAGTGTCTACGCTACTACTACGCTGCTAAGCTAAACAGCCGTATCGATGACCTTGACCTTAACCTTGAAGACTTCACTCAACGTGTAAACGCGGATGTAGTAAACAAGATTGTTAACCTAGCGTCTCGTAACGCTGGCTTCATCACGAAGCGTTTTGAAGGCAAACTTGCTGCTGAATTTGCAGAACCTGAGCTATACAACGAATTCGTTGCTGCTGCTGAGCGTATCGGTCAGCTATACGAAACTCGTGAGTTCAGCCGCGCTATCCGTGAAATTACTGCACTAGCTGATAAAGCTAACCAGTACATCGACGAAAAAGCACCTTGGGTTCTTGCAAAAGAAGAAGGTAAAGAGAAAGAGCTTCAAGAAGTTTCTTCTGTCGGTATTAACCTATTCCGCGTGCTAATGGCTTACCTTAAACCCGTTATGCCAGAGCTTGCGGCTCGCACTGAGGCTTTCCTAAACGAAGAGCTTACGTGGGAAGCGATTGCTACTCCGCTAACTGATCACGAAATCACTAAGTTCAAGGCGTTGTTTAGCCGTATTGATCCGAAGAAAGTAGAAGCAATGATCGAGTCTTCTAAAGAAGATGCAGCCGCAGAAGCCGCTGCGAAAGAAAAAGCAGAAGCTGAAAAAGAGCAAGCAAGCCAAACTGAGCTAGACAAAGAGCCAATCGCAGACGAGATTGAATTCGATGCCTTTGCAGCAGTCGATATGCGTATTGCTCGTATTATCTCATGTGAAGAAGTACCAAAAGCGAACAAGCTACTGAAGTTCCAACTGGACATCGGTGGTGAAACTCGCCAAGTATTCTCTGGTATCAAGTCAGCATACAAACCTGAAGAGCTAGAAGGCAAGCTAACTGTAATGGTAGCCAACCTAAAACCTCGTAAGATGAAGTTTGGTATGTCTGAAGGCATGATCTTAGCTGCTGGTCCTGGTGGCAGTGACTTGTGGATCCTTGAACCACACGAAGGTGCTCAACCTGGCATGCGTGTAATGTAGCTCTGGCTTCAGTCAGATAACAAGCACTCATAGCGAAATCCCTAATGCACTTTTAACTTGAATGAGTTGATAAGCATTGGGGATTTTTTATATCTACCGAAAATAAGCGTTCTCTGTTAGAGTCGCCGTCAACTATGCTATGTAGAGTAGAAATTTGTTTGCCGACAATAACGGGCTAACCAACACCTCTTTACTCTTCAAACCCTTTTTAGGAATCCCCAGTGACTAACAACGAAATCTTGCGTCGTATTCAACACGCGCTAAACCTTAAAAATGCACAGATCATTAAAGCTATCGAGCAAGCTGATGTGACCGTTGCTCATGACCAAGTGATTAATTGGCTAAAAGACGACAACGACAAGTCATGCTCTACGATGAAAGATAAAGAGTTAGCGGTATTCCTAAATGGTTTTATCAATCTTAAGCGTGGCAAAAAAGAAGGTGTTCAACCTAAACCTGAAGTTGCTCTGACTAACAACATGATTTTCATGAAGCTGCGTATTGCGTTGAACATGAAAGCAGAAGATGTATTAGATATATTAGAAGTGGTAGGCATCAGCCTAAGTAAGTACGAGATTGGTGCCTACTTCCGTAAGCCAGAGAACAAGAACTACAAAGTATGTGAAGACCAACTACTTTGCGATTTTCTAAATGGCGTGCAATTTACTAACCGTCCAGACTCAGAAGAGTTTGCAGGGTAAGTTACTGCCTATTGATACATTCTCACCAACTATCAATAAATAAAAAGCGGCGAGATAATTTGATTATCTCGCCGCTTTTTCGTTTTCTTTACGTCGTTTACTCAATAAGTAAAACAACCGAACAGTAGTTTAATGAAAAGACTTAGCTGTCGTCTTCAGTAAAGTTTGTCGGTAACGTTGTCTTCATCTCGTTCCAAATCTGTGCGCTTGCGATACCGTAGTTACGAATCACAAGTGGCAAATTTTCACGCTCACCGCTTTCACAAATAACAAACAAGTTTTTGTAGAACTCCATGGCTAAACGACGAGCTTCTGGGTTAGAGAAGTAGTAGCTACCAACACGGTCGTACAATTTACGAACACCATTAAAGATCAGGCCATAAATTTGGTTACCTGAATGGAATGCTAAACGTTGGAAAAGCATGTAATCGTAGAAGTTAAAAGTTTTAGCAATTAAGATCGTTTGACGCTTCGCTTCATCTTTTTCTACGTCTTCTTTCACCGATTGTTTGATCTTGTCAGCATATGGCGACGATTCTAAGAATTCATCCCATGTCGGTGCCGCAAGTAAAGATTCACAAGATTCAATCACGTTAGTAATCGTACGCTCTGAAGCCTCTTTATTTGCTTTGAATGCATAACGCATAAAGATAGGGCTGATATTAGTACGAGCAGCAAGCAGGTCTTCTACCATTTTACTTGCGTTATCAACGTCCAACGTCATTAATGTATCAAGGATATGAAGACCTGACGTTTCCATAAACTGATTAACTTTAGTTGGCTTACCGTGTTGGATTGTCAACCAACCATCACGAGCAAGACGCTGAAGTACTTCACGAAGCGTAGTACGTGTAACACCAATCAGCTCAGAAAGCTCACGCTCTGCGGGCAAGATAGAACCTGGAGCGAAACGGCCATTCCAAATACTTTCAATGATATACTTTTCTGCAAATCCTGCCGGGCTCTTTGCCTTAATGACCATCTACACTTCAATCCAATTTAATTATTTTATTCTAATTTACTCATCATACCACTAGTTAACACCCTGCGGAAATACCCCCAAAAAATTTTACTCACTCAAAACCCAAGTAGAGTTAAAACTCTAAAGTTCAGCACACGTTTTCACTCAAGGTTTGGATAGCAAGCGACTACAAACCATCATTTAAACAAACTATTAACACAACAAATTCTTTTTAAAATCAATGAGATTGGTCATATTTTCAAATCTATTAATTTGCAATATTAAGTTGTAATAATCATATATAAGCCGTCGTTATTCTGTAAATTTTAATCATTTCGCTGAAATATTGATTCTAGTCGGTTTTTATCACATTTTAAGTGGTATGCTTGCGCTACTTTGATCGCGTTTCTCAACAAAAAAGAGGTATTTTTAGTGCTACAGGGGTTTTCCTGTTGACTAAATGTTATCTAAGAGTAGAGTTGCGCTCAAAAATAAGCAGTGCTTGAGTTTCTAAGGGAGTGACTTGGCAAGACCACAGAACATTACATGGAATGTAGTTTTTCTAAGTCACTGTTAGTTATAGGTTTTAACTAAACCTACAACTCGATTCTCAAAATGTTGTATTGCTTGTCTATTCATAATCAACATAAAAGAGTATTAACATGCCGATGTCTCTCGGAAACGCTTTTATCAAAAACTTCCTTGGTAAAGCTCCTGATTGGTATAAACTTGCCATCATTTCCTTTTTAATCATCAACCCGTTTGTTTTTTTCCTAGTTGACCCATTCGTTGCGGGCTGGCTATTAGTGGTTGAGTTTATTTTCACTCTAGCTATGGCTCTAAAGTGCTACCCTCTCCAACCCGGTGGCTTATTGGCAATTCAAGCCGTCGCCATTGGCATGACTAAACCAGAAATGGTTTATCATGAGCTACAAGCAAACCTACCAGTATTACTCTTACTAGTATTCATGGTTGCTGGCATCTACTTCATGAAAGAACTACTTCTGTTCATTTTTACGAAGATCCTGCTCGGTATCCAATCCAAAATTCTACTCTCTGTCGCTTTCTGTGTCGCCGCAGCATTCTTGTCTGCCTTCCTAGATGCGCTGACAGTAATCGCCGTAGTCATTAGCGTTGCAGTGGGCTTCTACTCTATCTACCACAAGGTTGCATCAGGCAAGGGCACAACGTCTGCGCACGATCATACTCATGATGAAGAGATCTCTGAGCTAACTCGTGATGACCTAGAAAACTACCGCGCATTCCTACGTTCACTACTTATGCACGCCGGTGTTGGTACTGCTCTGGGTGGTGTAATGACCATGGTAGGTGAACCACAAAACTTAGTAATTGCTAAGCAAGCGGGTTGGGAGTTCGGCGAATTTATTATCCGCATGCTGCCAGTTACACTGCCTGTTTTCTTCTGTGGTATTTTAACTTGTGCACTTGTCGAGAAATTCAAAGTGTTTGGCTACGGTGCAGAGCTGCCAAATAACGTTCGCCAAATCTTAGTTGAATTTGACAACAAAGAACGCGCAAACCGTACAAAACAAGATGTAGCTAAACTATGGGTTCAGAGTGCAATCGCAGTTTGGCTTATTGTTGGCCTTGCGCTTCACGTCGCTGAAGTCGGTTTGATTGGCCTTTCAGTGATCATCTTAGCTACAGCGTTTACAGGTGTAATTGAAGAGCACTCGATGGGTAAAGCTTTTGAAGAAGCACTGCCATTTACCGCACTTCTTGCCGTCTTTTTTGCGGTTGTTGCTGTAATCATCGACCAGGCTCTATTTAAGCCAGTAATCGATGCTGTACTTCACGTTGAAGATAAAGGCGCACAGCTCGCACTCTTCTACGTAGCCAACGGTATCTTGTCGATGGTTTCTGACAACGTATTCGTCGGTACGGTTTACATCAACGAAGTTAAAACAGCTCTGGTTGAAGGCGTCATCACTCGCGACCAATTTGATCTGCTTGCTGTTGCTATCAACACAGGTACCAACCTACCTTCTGTTGCTACGCCAAACGGCCAAGCTGCATTCCTATTCCTATTAACGTCAGCACTTGCTCCGTTAATTCGACTGTCTTACGGCCGCATGGTCATCATGGCTTTGCCATATACTCTCGTATTAGCACTTGTTGGCCTTGCCGGTATTGTGTTCTTCGTAGAACCGATGACAGCATGGTTCTATGATGCAGGTTGGATCATTCACCGTACGGGTGAAGTGGTAGCTCCAGTTATCTCCGGTGGCCACTAACCCGGATTTCTATCGCTAAACACAATAGGTGCATCTAACTAATCAAAAATATTAGTTGATTAGGAAACTTATCCAAGATAAAAAGCTCTGAGTAATCAGGGCTTTTTTATTTTATTGACAGGATTAAATTCGTGAACTTTTTTGCAATGCTCAAAGACTTCTCTAAGGGACGTTTATCTTGGCTTTTACTGCTGGCTTTTATTGTCTTTTTTGAAGCATGTGCTCTTTTCTTTCAGCACGTGATGATGCTTGGCCCTTGCGTAATGTGTATCTACGAGCGCGTTGCTATGCTCGCTATCGGCATCGCAGCAATGATTGGTGCTATTGCCCCGCATAATCCGATTTCACGTTGGCTAGGTCTACTTGGTTGGGGGTTAGGTGCGTATAAAGGGTTGATGCTTGCTTTAGAGCACGTTGACTACCAGTTTAACCCATCTCCTTTCGCTACCTGTGACCTGTTCGTGACCTTCCCTAGCTGGGCACCTCTAAACCAATGGGCTCCGTGGATGTTTGAGGCCTACGGCGACTGCAGCAAGGTTGTATGGCAGTTCTTAGAAATTTCAATGCCTCAATGGCTAGTGATTATCTTCGCGGGTAACTTGGTTGCTTTCGGTTTTGTAGTGATTTCTCAATTCGTTAAATCGAAGAATGACTAACAATTAGCACATCATGTTAAGAAACGAAAAAGTCGACATTACGTCGACTTTTTATTATCTATTAACAATGCAATTAAGATTTTTTACCACAGCACTGTTTAAACTTTTTACCACTTTCACACGGGCAAACATCATTTCGGCCGATGCCCTTAAACGGATTCACACTTTGAGATTTATTTCCGAGCATCGCTTCATCCGCTGCTAGCGCAACTTCTGTCACCATCAAATCGACTTGCCCGACGAGATCATTCAAAGTTGGCGGGGTTTCTAATCCAGCCGCTTTCATTTGCTCGATTGTCTGTTCTTCATCAATCGCCAGCATGAATGTTGTTAACATTGCTTGTAGCATGCGTAATGTGCCATCTGCGATTGACGTTTCCTGCCACTGTTCTTCAATCGTCGGCCAGACCATCATAAAACCTTCAGAAAAATCGGCTAGCTGTTCAGCAAAGTTATCTGCATCAAGCACTTCTGTAAGCAAATATTCACTTCGCTGAATGAGGTTATGTTGGCGATTAATTTGCTCGGTGACTTGAGGAACAAAGTCCTGACCAGTTTCAGGAATAGCTATAGGTAACCAAGCCTCTGGGTCAAGAGGTTTAGTTGCAAGGTTAGATGCAAATATAGCACCTTCTACAAACTGGGCTGTTACGTCGTTAATTGAGTCAGGAAGACTCAATAATTGATACTTCATATTACTTCACTAGTCGGTCAATTCTGTTGTCTCCATTATACCCACAAGGCTAACAATTAGTAATTATTCGTATAGCTCTATGATTAATTACACCTACCAGTAGCCACGCAAACATTATCTTTAGTTCAATTCAGCAAACTAAACTTATTTCATTTTGAAAATTTAAGTTTGAAGTGTAAAAAGAGTCACTGAAATATTTAGTTACATATAGAATACATTATGAAACAACACCAAAATGGTTTTACTTTGATAGAGCTGGTCTCTGTCGTCGTTATTTTAGGCATACTTGCCGTTACCGCAGCTCCTCGCTTTCTAAATTACCAACGCGATAGCCATGAAGCTATAGCTCAAGGTGCTTTTTCTTCTTTTCGAACTGCGGTTAACCTTTACCACTCACAGTGGCTTGTTGATGGAGAGCCTGATTTTAATCAAGATGTCGATTATGGTGAAGGCAGCGTTTATCCTTCATCGACTGGTTTTCCAATCGCTGTTGATCAACTACCGATTAATTCGGGGACTGCAATTAGAGGGAGTGACTGCGCAAGGCTTTGGCGGGCGCTCATGAATACTGACCTCACCGTTAGAGATCACGGTAGCTCAGTATTCCCTTCAGAAGAACCGATCGTTGCTTGGTATACATCAGATCCAAGCTGCTATTACTACTACACTGATGGTTACTCGCTAGGCGAAGATTTACCAAGGCTCAACTACTTCCCTCTAACCGGTGAAATAACTGTTACGTCAGATTCACCTAGCTCATAGTGACAAGCTTTTAACTTGCCCGTACAATCACGCGTCTTAATTTTCGATCCATTCAGTTTCGGTAAAGCAAATGCGAGTAATACTTGGCCCTATGGAGGGCGTTTTAGACCATCTAATGCGTGAAATTCTCACAGAGATCAATGATTACGATCTCTGTGTGACGGAATTTGTGCGCGTAGTTGATCAACTTCTTCCTCCGCATGTTTTTCACCGTATTTGCCCTGAATTGCATCAAGGCTCTCAAACCATGGCTGGTGTTCCAATCCATCTCCAGCTTCTAGGACAACACCCAAATTGGATGGCCGAGAATGCTTTTCAAGCTGCTAGTTTAGGCGCTAAAGGCATTGATCTTAATTTTGGTTGCCCTGCAAAAGCGGTAAACAAAAGTAATGGCGGTGCGTCACTGCTAAAAGAACCAGAACTCATCTATCAAGTGGTGAAGTCTTGTCGAGATGCGGTGCCAGCACACATTCCCGTATCTGCAAAAATTCGATTGGGTTGGGAGCACCCGGAAGAGTGCTTTGAAATTGTCGACGCTATCGAACAAGCAAAGGCAGACGAACTCACTGTGCATGCAAGAACCAAAGTTGGCGGCTATAAAGCCAGCGAAATTAAATGGGATTACATCAATCAAATAAGAGAAAAAACGTCTCTACCTTTGATTGCTAATGGGGAAATCTGGAACTATCAAGATGGTCAAGATTGCATAGAAGCCACTGGCGTCGATTCATTGATGGTCTGTCGTGGCGCTTTCAACATTCCAAATCTTGGCAACGTCGTTAAGCACAACCACCCAAAAATGCCGTGGAATAAAGTCATCGAACTTTTGCTACGCTATTCAGAGTTTCAAATAAAAGGGGACAAAGGCATGTACTACCCCAATAGAGTGAAGCAGTGGTTTGTTTATCTAAGTAAAGGCTACCCTGAAGCGAACGAACTATTTAAAGAAATTCGCACTTTCAAGAAAGCGCCACCTATTGTGGAGCGCCTTCAGCGTTATCAAGAGGAACATCGCCAAACTGTGTGAGTTAGTTCCCCTTCTTCTCTAACACAGAAGTTCAATAGCGTGGTTAAAATACGATGCGGTCTTTACCTGTCGTCTTAGCCACGTACAACTTTTCATCCGCGTGTTTGAATATCTCTTCAAAGCTTAGGTTATTATGCTCAGCTTCAGTAATACAAACACCACCAGAGACAGTAAAACCATTAGGTACAATGTTAGCTGAGTTTGCACAGACAGCATTTTTAACACGCTCTAATGTCCTCATTAACGTTTCACGATCATCACCTTTAAGATAAACGACAAACTCTTCACCACCAAACCTTGCTGCTACATCACTACTTCGAATGCTATTACTTATCTGGCGGGACATGTAGCGAATAACATCATCCCCTTTGTCATGCCCAAAGGTATCATTAATCAACTTGAAATTATCAATGTCAAATACAGTCAAGGCGAATAACTGGTCATGCTCCACACTGCGCCAAAAAGCTTCCAATCCTCTGCGATTTAGCAGCCCGGTCATCGGATCTTTAGCTGCTAGCTCTTTGAAGTAACCACGTTCAATATTGGAGTTAACGAAGAAAAAGAGCGTTACAGAGAATAGATATACGATGATAGCGACAATCAGACTGTCTTTCTCGTAGACAAAAAAGTGCTCTACCTCTTTGGCAAAATCTAATTCGTAGTACATCGCGTGATGAGAGGTGACTCCTTCCAGTTGTATCGCGCGATAGAAAGTAGCGCTATCAACCGGATTAACCAAGGTGGTATCAATAATATCGATTCTACCGGCTAAGTGCTCATTCGAACTCGCAAGCAATTTACTGGCGTCAATCTCAACAGAAAGCATTCCTTGATGTATCCCCTTATGAAACACCGGAATCGTCATGCTTATCATACGGTCAAGAGAGTCAAATCGATACGCAGGACCCGTTAAAGTCAATTGTTCTGGATTGTTGGCGGTTCTTTGCCAATACGGGCGGCTTTTTATGGTCGAAAGTAGTTCTTTCCCTAGCTCTTTAGCAAAGTCTTCTGGCGAAGAGATCACATACCCACGAGTATCAATAAAGTGTACGCCGTTGTGATATTCATCAAGCTGGGACAAAAATGAAAGAATTGGCGCGAGAGCAATTTTTTCTGACGCACTTTTATAGCTATCACTGGTTTCATTACAAAGGGGTTCTTGACCAACCAACATATAGTCGATATCGACAGAGGGGATATCTGCGGTTTTTCCGTCAGCAAGAAGTAATACGTCGATGGGCCAAATTCGGCAAAGACCATCAACCACTTGCTTATTGTGATCAAGGAAAAGAGGGTTTCCTGATTTGTAGTAATTAGAGAAGCTGTAATCTAGAGCGGTAACAATTTTGGTCGTTCGTTTAAACACTTCTTCAATACGCTGAAACTCACTGCTGATGTCTTTTTCAACCGCATCAAAATAATTTTTTCCTATCAGCCCAAGTAACATGGTCGCGATCACAGCGGGAAAGCCGAAGACAAAGGTAAGGCTAAAGTGCCTATTTACTTTCATAGAATGTGCTCTTAGCGCTCAGTTATTTTCATTAGTTCCATTAATATTATGACATTAATCGACAGCCCTCTCGATGTAAAATAATGTAAGTTGGTATTAACGATGCACCTATCGGGTAAATAACTACTTAAAAATGAATAAAATAGATCGCAGCTAATGGTGAGAGTCGACTAATGTTGTTCATTATGATGGTTTAAGTCCCTGTTAACAAAGTGACTTATCAAACATGATTTTTTTGATGTAAATACCTATTAACGACTGACTATCGCACGATCAACCACAGACTTAGGTAGCGTCAAACCAAGCATACGAGCGGCATCTAGGTTAACTACCAACTGAGAGCTTTGAGCCGTTTTAACACTCAACTTCCCTGGTTTTTGTCCGTCCAAAATAGCGGCCACATAATCAGCGGTCTGCACCCCAACGTCATAGTAATCTAGACCTAACCCAGCTATTGCTCCCTTGCCAACATAAGACGTTGCTCCTGCAACCACGGGTGTGCCAGCTTGGTTTGCTGCATTTATAAGTCCTTCAATACCGCTTGCCACCGTGTTATCGGTTAGCGCGTAGATAACATCAGATTTTTTAGCCACGGATGCTGTTTTTTCTTCTACATCATCGATAGTCAACGCTTTAGCAGTATGCAAAGTAAAGCCAAAGTCTCGTGTAGCCTGCTTTAACAGCCCTACTAAAGCAACAGCATTTGCCTCTGCTGGGTTATAAACCACACCGACTGAAACTGCATTGGGGAGTAGCTCTTTAATAAGAGATACATGTTGGGAAATAGGTGATAAGTCAGAAAGGCCCGTGACATTTCGTCCCGGCTGCTCCAATTGTTTAACAAGTCTTGCTCCGATAGGGTCTGTCACCGCGGTGAACACAATCGGGATCGTTCGAGTCGCTGAAACCAACGCTTGAGAGGTCGGTGTCGCGATGCCAACTAATACATGAGGGTTCTCACTAACTAACTCTCTGGCTATTTTTGCTGCCTGAACGGGATTGCCACCAGCCATTTCATAAGAAAACTCTAAATTTTTACCCGGTTCGTAACCTTTTGCTCTCAATCCTTCAAGAAGTCCTAGACGTGTTGCATTCAGATCTGGATGGTCAACAACTTGTGAAACCGAAACTTTGGCAACGTTCGCCATGACATTGCTTGTCCATAGCAACAACAGACAACTTACGACCGCTGCCAATACCTTTTTTACAGAACTCATTATCGCTCCCTGAATCAAGCTCTGCTCATTATTGCTCGCTCAAAGAGAACAACATCACTATTGATATTATTACCTGTAACCATTGATGACTTGAAGTTATATTTAACAAAAACACAACAAGGCTCGAAAAATGCGTGAAATAGTGAAAGGCAGAATTTGAAAAGTAAGAAACTACATGAGTAGTAAGAGAAAAAAGGAATGAGGGGGAGCGAGATGAATAAAAACGAAGTGAAAATATTAAAGTCAAACCTGAGAACAAACCATCAATGAAGAATAGTTGCTCTCAGACAAGAGGAGAGTTGAAACTCATTAGAACCAACGTTCCATTGAGGATTTATCCAGCTGACGAAATGCGCGATTTAAAATGATCGCCAATTCTTTATAACGAGGGCGCGACTTCATTGGCTCTAACGCAAAACCCGTTTCAGTGATCTTCTCATGAAGTTCGCGATACCACGAGACTAGCGCAGGTGGAAGTTGTGTGTTTGAGCGATTACCTAACCACCACATGCCTTGAAGCGGTAAGCTGATTGCAAACAAAGCCATGACCACAGCTTGTGGCATCGCTTGGTAATTATTAAAGACCATTTGTGTAAGAACACTAATAGCAGCAATCGCAGGCATCACTTTCACGCCAAAACGGGTCGCTTTAATAATGCGCTGTTCTGGGAAGATCGCGTTTAACTCTTTTCGGACGGGCCAGAGATCCATGTACTTTTGGCCATCTTTTAAACTACTAGCTAAACCAACTCTATTGCTCATATGAGTCTCCCATTAAAAAAAAGTTGAAATCATCAACTAAAAACACAAAAATTTGACGAAAAATAATATTCTTTCAAATTTTTTTGTTATATTTGCACAATATCGCTATTATTTGCAGGCCTCAATCTCATTGTTGCCCTTATTTACAATTTAAGCAACTTTGAGAAGACTTCTGCAAGGAATGCACAAGCCTCTTTTTGATAAAGAGCGCTTTCACTTTATACGGAAATTAACGTTTTTTTGACCAAGGTTAGTACGCAAGCCTATGTGCTTCGACTATTCTTGAGATTAATTTTCATCCTTAACTGATTTCGATCAGAAAAATAAACAGGTAGTCATTAATGTCTAAGCTAGTTTTAGTTTTAAACTGTGGTAGTTCTTCTCTTAAATTTGCTGTAGTTGACGCAGTATCTGGTGACGAGCATCTAACAGGTCTTGCAGAATGTCTGCATCTTCCTGAAGCTCGTATCAAGTGGAAACTTGATGGTAAACACGAAGCTCAACTAGGTAATGGCGCAGCACACGAAGAAGCACTAGCCTTCATGGTAGAAACTATTCTTGCTTCTAAGCCAGAACTTTCTGAAAACCTTGCAGCAATCGGTCACCGTGTTGTGCATGGTGGTGAAAACTTTACTTCATCAGCACTAATCACTGATGAAGTAATTAAAGGTATCGAAGATGCAGCGACTTTCGCTCCTCTTCACAACCCTGCGCACCTTATCGGTATTAAAGCAGCTCAAAAATCATTCCCAGCACTAAAAAACGTTGCTGTATTTGATACTGCTTTCCACACGACAATGCCAGAAGAAGCTTACCTATACGCGCTTCCATACAACCTATACACAGATCACGGTATTCGTCGTTACGGTGCACATGGTACATCTCACCTATTTATTACTCGTGAGTGTGCCACGCTTCTAGACAAACCTATTGAAGAAGTTAACATCATTAACTGTCACCTAGGTAACGGCGCATCTGTTTGTGCAGTCAAGAATGGCCAATCTGTAGATACTTCTATGGGCCTTACTCCTCTTGAAGGTCTTGTAATGGGTACTCGCTGTGGCGACCTTGACCCTGCTGTTATGTTCCACCTACATGACAAACTTGGCATGAGCGTTGATGAAATCAACACAATGTTCACTAAAGAGTCTGGCCTACAAGGTCTAACTCAAGTAACTTCTGACTGTCGTTTCGTTGAAGACAACTACGGCGAGAAAGAAGAAGCTACTCGTGCAATGGACGTATTCTGTCACCGTCTAGCTAAATACGTTGCAAGCTACACTGCAACCCTAGAAGGTCGCCTTGACGCTATCGTATTCACTGGTGGCATCGGTGAAAACTCAGCGCCAATCCGTGAAATGGTTCTTAACCGTCTTGCATTCTTCGGTATCGAAGTAGATAGCGCAGCTAACCTTAAAGCTCGTTTCGGCGGCGAAGGTACTATCACGACTGAAAACAGCCGTGTACCAGCAATGGTTATCTCTACTAATGAAGAGCTAGTGATTGCAGAAGATACAGCTGAACTAGCAGGTCTTTAATCGAATTTTCTGACTAGCTTCACTCGACGCTAGTCAGATTTTTATCTAAGAAAAATGGGGCTCAACTTTTATTCCTACCCCTATATAAATGTTGGTAGGAACAGGAGTTGAGCTTTTTTCATTCCAATAGTTAAAGGTACTCCTCAATGTCCCGTACTATTATGCTTATCCCTACAAGCGCTGGTGTTGGTCTTACTAGTGTAAGCATGGGTGTTCTTCGCGCGATGGAGCGCAAAGGCGTAAGTGTTTCGTTCTACAAACCAATCGCTCAACCTCGTAGCGGTGGCGATCAACCAGATCTAACATCAACTATCATTAGCACAAACAGCGACATCAAGATTGGTGAACCAATTGCGATGACTAAAGCTGAAGCGTTGATCGGTAGTGAAAAAATGGATGTACTTCTTGAATCTGTTGTTGAGCAATACAACAAAATCAACAAAGACGCTGAAGTAACGCTAATCGAAGGCCTAGTCCCTACTCGTAAGCACCCGTTTGCAAACCAAGTGAACGCAGAAATCGCAAAAACGCTTGGCGCAGAGATCGTATTCGTTGCGACTCCTGGTACTGACAACCCTACGCAACTTAAAGAGCGTATCGAAGTAGCATGTTCTAACTTCGGCGGTACAAAAAACAAGAATATCAAAGGCGTAATCATCAACAAGCTTAATGCTCCTGTTGATGAAGCTGGTCGTACTCGCCCTGACCTATCTGAAATCTTTGATGATGCAGACAGCGCTCAGCAAGCGAACCTTGAAGTAATGCAAATCTTCAATTCTAGCCCTATCCGTGTTCTTGGCTGTGTGCCATGGAGCATCGACCTAATCGCAACTCGTGCGGTTGATATGGCTAAGCACCTTAACGCTGAAATCGTTAACGAAGGTGAAATCTCAACTCGTCGTATTAAGAGCATCACTTTCTGTGCACGTTCTCTACCGCACATGATTGAGCACTTCAAGCCAGGTTCACTGCTAGTAACTTCTGCAGACCGTCCTGACGTTATCGTTGCTGCGGCTCTTGCTGCGAAAAACGGTGTTGAGATTGGCGCAATCCTACTGACTGGCGGTTACGACATTCCAGAAAGCATTGCTAACCTTTGCGCACCAGCATTCGCTTCAGGTCTACCGATCTTCAAAGCTCAAGGTAACACTTGGCAGACGTCTCTAAACCTACAGAGCTTCAACCTAGAAGTTCCTGCTGACGATAAAGAGCGTATCGAGTTCGTTAACGATCACGTTGCAAGCCACATTGATGGCCCTTGGATTGATTCTCTATCTGAAGGTACTCAAGGCATCCGTCGTCTAAGCCCACCAGCATTCCGTTACCAGCTAACTGAATTTGCTCGTAAAGCGGCTAAGCGCATCGTTCTTCCTGAAGGTGACGAGCCACGTACAGTTAAAGCTGCGGCTATCTGTGCTGAGCGCGGTATCGCAACGTGTGTACTTCTAGGTAACCCTGAAGAAATCCGTCGCGTTGCAGCGCAGCAAGGTGTTGAGCTTGGCGCTGGCGTTGAGATCATCGATTCTGCATCAGTTCGCGAAAACTACGTAGCTCGTCTAGTAGAACTTCGTGGCGCTAAAGGCATGACTGAAGTTGTTGCTCGTGAGAAGCTAGAAGACTCAGTATTCCTAGGTACTATGATGCTTGAAGCTGGCGAAGTTGACGGCCTAGTTTCTGGTGCTGTTCACACAACGGCGAACACTATCGTTCCTCCGTTCCAGATCATCAAGACTGCTCCTGATGCTTCTATCGTATCTTCAATCTTCTTCATGCTTCTGCCTGATCAAGTGCTTGTATACGGTGACTGTGCGATCAACCCAGATCCAACAGCTGAACAGCTTGCTGAAATCGCTATCCAATCTGCAGATTCTGCTGCGGCATTCGGTATCGACCCACGCGTTGCTATGATCTCTTACTCTACTGGTGAATCTGGTAAAGGTGCAGACGTAGATAAAGTGCGTGAAGCAACCAAACTTGCTCAAGCGAAACGTCCTGATCTAGTGATCGACGGTCCTCTTCAGTACGACGCAGCAATCATGGAAAACGTAGCCGCTTCTAAAGCGCCTAACTCTCCAGTTGCAGGTAAAGCGACAGTATTCGTATTCCCAGACCTAAACACGGGTAACACGACTTACAAAGCGGTACAGCGTTCAGCAGATCTAGTGTCTATCGGTCCAATGCTTCAAGGTATGCGCAAGCCAGTAAATGACTTGTCTCGTGGCGCTCTAGTAGACGATATCGTTTACACAGTAGCTCTAACGGCTATCCAAGCAGACCAAGCAGCTCAAGCTGAAGAAAAAGTAATTAACTAATTTTTCTTTTGTAGAAAGCAAAAAACCCTAGATTCTTATCTAGGGTTTTTTTATATCTAACGCTTAAGGTTACTTGATGCTCTTAAGATTAATCTAACCTCGCCCATGGACTGATTCTAAGTCTAGCGCAGGTCCTTTCGGCACAACTTGGGTTGGGTTTATACCTGTATGGCTGTAATAATAGTGGCGCTTGATGTGATAAAAATCGGTCGTCTCTTTAATGCCTTCGACCTGGTAGAGCTCTTTTAAGTAGCCCTGAATATGGACGTAGTCTGAAATTCGCTGCTTATTACACTTAAAGTGCCCAACATAAACGGCATCAAATCGAACCAGAGTGGTAAACAAGCGCCAATCCGCTTCTGTAATCTCGTTACCCGCTAAATAGCGATGTTCGCTAAGGTGAGCGTCTACTTTGTCTAAGGCTTCAAATAACGCACCATACGCTTCTTCATAAGCTTCTTGTGTGGTTGCAAAGCCAGTACGATAAACACCGTTGTTGATGCTTGGATAGATGTAGTCATTCCACTCATCAACCTTCTTAGCCAATTCCCACGGATAGTAGTCATCCGTATTGCCTGTTAACTCATTAAATTCTGAGTTGAACATGCGGATAATTTCAGAGGATTCGTTGCTCACGATGGTGTTGGTTTTCTTATCCCATAGCACAGGCACCGTCACTCTACCCGAGTAGTCAGGTTTGGCTTGAGTGTAGATTTGATGCATGCGCGTATGGCCGAACAGAGGTTCAGGTAACCCCATTTGCCAACCATCACTCATCATGTCTGGGCAAACAACCGTCACGTCAATGTGATCGGTTAGGTCTTTAAGCTCTCGGAAGATAAGGGTGCGGTGCGCCCAAGGGCAAGCCAATGATACGTACAAGTGATAACGGCCGCTTTCAGGCTGAAACTGCGCGGACGCTTTATTCTCTACCCAGTGACGAAAGCCTGCATCTTCGCGAACAAACTTGCCACCGCTTTCTTTGGTGTCATACCAAACGTCATGCCAAACACCTTCAACTAACTTACCCATATCCAAACCTCTGTCATCCAAACTTTTCTCTAGTATAAAAAAAGCCAACTTTTTCAAAACTAGAAGAAGTTGGCTTAGTTGTTCAAATAATTTGATGAAGGTGAAGATCCTCGAATACGTAAGCATAAAAAAAGCGCAACCTATAAAAAGTTGCGCTTAAGCCTGTCACAGGCTGAACCGTATCAAACGGGTTCTAGACTTGTACGTGCAAGCAAGATACTGCGTGTACGTCATCGCCTTGAATGGTTGGCTTGGTTTGCGCGCAGGCCTCGGTTGCTTCAGGGCAACGAGTACGGAACACACAACCCGATGGTGGGTTGATTGGCGATGGTAAATCACCTTCCAACATCTGAATCGTTTTGCTGCGCTCTAAGCGAGGGTCTGGGATCGGAACTGCAGACATCAATGCTTTGGTATATGGGTGCTTAGGATCTGAGAACAAGGCATCTGATTCACCTAGTTCAACAGCATTACCTAAGTACATCACCAATACACGGTCAGAGATGTGTTTCACAACCGACAAATCGTGCGCGATGAATACCAAAGACAAACCTAACTCTTTCTGTAGTTCCATAAGAAGGTTTACTACTTGAGCTTGGATAGAGACATCCAGAGCAGAAACCGGCTCATCACAGATGATCATCTTAGGCTTCAAGATAAGTGCACGTGCGATACCGATACGTTGACACTGGCCACCAGAGAATTCATGTGGGTAACGGTTGATTACGTTTGGTAGTAAACCAACCTTTGCCATCATCTCTTTAACTCGATCTTTCACTTCCTGTTTAGAAAGCTCTGGATAGAAAGTTTGTAGAGGTTCAGCAATGATGTCTCCAACTGACATACGTGGGTTAAGCGATGCTAGTGGGTCTTGGAAGATCATCTGAATCTCTTTACGAGTCTCACGACGCTTCACTTCCTGCATCTTAGTCAGGTCTTGACCTAACCACATAACTTCGCCTTCAGTTGCCTCCACTAAACCAATAATTGCGCGCGCAAATGTTGATTTACCACAACCAGACTCACCTACCACACCTAGCGTTTCACCTTCGTAAAGATGAACATCCACACCATCAACGGCTTTAAGGTTTGATGGTTTCGCCCAAGGCCAAGCAGACTTAGCCGCAATGCTAAAGTGAACCTTAAGGTTTTTAATATCTAATAGTAATTCTTTACTCATTTTGTCCAAGTCTCCCAATCAGAAAAACAAGCACGCTGACGATCTTTTGCAAATGGCTGCAAAATCGGTGCTTCTTGCTTACAACGGTCCATTACTCGATGACAACGATCTTGGTAAGGACAACCTGTTGGCAGGCGAAGTAAGTTAGGTGGGTTACCTGGAATCGTCGGCAGAATTTCACCTTCGGTATCCAAACGAGGAATTGCTTTAAGCAGGCCTTCCGCATAAGGGTGGCTAGGCTCGTAGAAGATTTCATCTACTGTGCCGTATTCCATGGTACGGCCAGCGTACATCACTAGAACTTTGTCACAAGAACCGGCAACGACACCCAAATCATGGGTGATCATGATGATTGCTGTATTGAACTCATCTTTAAGCTCGTTCAGCAATTCCATGATTTGCGCTTGAATGGTTACATCCAACGCCGTTGTTGGTTCATCAGCAATCAGTAGTTTTGGACGACATAGCAAAGCCATTGCAATCATCACACGTTGACGCATACCGCCAGAAAATTCGTGTGGATACATGGTAATACGTTTACGTGCCTCAGGGATTTTAACCGCTTCCAGCATACGTACTGATTCTTCGAACGCTTCCGCTTTGCCCATGCCTTTATGCAGCATAAGCACTTCCATCAACTGATCACATACTTTCATGTAAGGATTCAGTGACGTCATTGGATCTTGGAAGATCATCGCGATCTGTTCAGCACGGACTTTGTTCAGTGCTTTCTCTGGTAGATTGAGAATCTCATTACCTTCAAACTTTGCACTGCCTGAGATGATGCCGTTCTTAGCCAGCAGTCCCATCAGTGCAAATACCGTTTGAGATTTACCCGAACCCGACTCACCAACAATACCCAGCGTTTCGCCTTGATTGAGTGAGAAGTTCAGGTCGTTTACTGCGGTTACGATACCATCTTGCGTGGTAAATTCGACGCGCAGATCTTTGACATCTAATAAGCTCATTATTGCTTCCTTAATCTTTTATAGCTTTTAATTGCTATTTCTTTATCTGTCTTTTGGATCAAGCGCGTCGCGCAGACCATCACCTACGTAGTTAAAGCAGAACAGCGTAACTACCATAAATGCCGCTGGGAATGCCAGTTGCCAAATAGCAACTTCCATTGTTTGCGAGCCTTCTTGTAACAGCGCGCCCCAACTTGTCATAGGCTCTTGAACACCAAGACCAAGGAAAGATAAGAATGATTCAGTAAGGATCATGCTTGGAATAAGGAGCGTTGAGTAAACCGCAACAATACCCAATACGTTCGGTACGATATGACGTGTAATGATTTTCCATTTACTGACACCACATACGTGCGCAGCCTCAATGAACTCTTTACTACGTAAACTCAACGTTTGGCCACGTACAATACGCGCCATATCGAGCCAAGCAATCGCACCGATAGCAACGAAGATAAGTACGATATTACGACCAAAGAATGTCACCAGTACGATAACTAGGAACATGAATGGCACTGCGTATAGGATCTCTAGGATACGCATCATCACTCGGTCAGTGCGACCGCCAATGAAGCCTGAAGCCGCACCGTAAAGCGTACCTATCAGTACCGCTACGAATGCACCCATCACACCAACCATAAGAGAAATACGGCCACCAATCATCGTACGAACGTATAGGTCACGGCCTAAACTGTCGGTACCAAACCAGTGATCAGCATTTGGGCCTACGTGCATTGCGTACCAGTCAGTATCATCGTAAGCATGCTGTGCCAACATAGGTAAGAAGATTACCGATAGCACCATAACAATTAGAATGAACAGACTGATCATTGCGGCTTTGTTGCGCATAAAACGAATACGCGCATCCTGCCACAAGCTACGACCTTCAATTTCCAAACTCTCAGAGAATTTTTCGATCGCTTCTAAGTTTTCTTTTTTCTTCAACATAACCATGCGTCCCTGCTAGTAGCGAATTTTCGGGTCAATAAGCGCTAGTAAAATATCAACGATTGCGTTGAACAAGATGAATAGGAAACCAATCAAAATGGTTACACCCATTACTAACGAATAATCACGGTTAAACGCGGCGTTAACAAACAGCTTACCGATACCTGGTAGGCCGAAGATGGTTTCAACAACAACTGAACCTGTGATGATACCTACGAACGCAGGCCCCATGTATGAAACAACAGGTAGCATTGCTGGCTTAAGCGCATGTTTAAGAACGATATAACGGTAACTTAGACCTTTAGCGCGAGCGGTACGGATAAAGTTACTGTTTAGGGTTTCAATCATGCTACCGCGAGTGATACGAGCAAAGGTTGCTACGTATAGAAGAGACATCGCGATAACGGGTAGGACGATGTACATGTACGTACCACCGTGCCAACCACCTGCTGGAAATATATGCCAGTGTAGCGAGAATAGGTAGATAAGCGCTGGTGCCAACACGAAGGATGGCATCACCACCCCAAGCATGGCGGTCGACATTATGGTGTAGTCGATCCAGGTGTTGTGCTTCAAGGCGGCAATGGTTCCGACCGTTACCCCCATCAATAATGTGAAGATAAAGGCAACAAAGCCTACCTTCGCAGATACTGGAAGTGCAACCGCAATCAGCTCATTTACTGTGTAATCTTGGTATTTAAAAGATGGACCAAAATCACCCTGAAGGATGTTGGTCAAGTACGTGGTGTACTGTTCAAATACAGGTTTATCTAAGCCATATTTAGCTTCGATGTTAGCCATAACTTCTGGCGGTAATGGACGCTCGCTTGAAAACGGGTTACCCGGTGCGAAACGCATAAGAAAGAAAGATATAGTGATCAACACCAACATGGTTGGAATCGCTTCAAATATCCTTTTCATAATGAATTTAAGCATAAACTCACTCTTTCAGTCTGTGACAATTAAAATTAGAAAGACGCTACATGCGCGCCCTGCGCATGTAGTGTCTGTATCGTTATAGTTATATTAACTTTTTAGAATCGAAGCGTTTATTATTCAGCTTTGATGTAGAGATCTTTTGAGTAGATTTTATCTTCCGCATTATTAGTTGGGAAGCCACCTACATGTGGGTTAAGTAAACGCGTTTTAACGTACTGATAGATAGGAGCAATAGGCATATCGTTCGCCATTAGCTTCTCTGCTTCTAAATACAGTTCGTTACGTTCTTGTTCTGAAGTGGAGTTAATAGCCTTGTCTATCAAAGTGTCATAATCACGATTTCCCCAATGTTGGCCGCCTGTCGTATTAGCACTTACCATCAAGGTCAAAAATGTAGACGCTTCATTGTAGTCACCACACCAACCTGCACGAGCTACTTCAAAGTTGCCAGTATCTTTAGAAGATAGGTAAGTTTTCCATTCTTGATTTTCAAGTGTAACCTTAAGACCCAGTGTCTTCTTCCACATAGAACCTAGTGCTACAGCAACTTTCTTGTGATTCTCATCAGTGTTATATAAGAGGGAGAACTCAAGAGGATTGTCTTTTCCGAAACCCGCTTCTTCAAGAAGGCGCGCCGCTTCAGCATTACGTTCTTTTTGAGACATTTTACCGTATTGAGGAAGCTCAGGTTCGAACCCAGCAGTAATTTCCGGCGTGAGGAAATACGCAGGTTTCTGTCCTTGCCCCATGATTGCACCAGCGACTATGTCACGATCAATCGCATAAGAAATAGCCTTACGTACACGAACATCATCGAAAGGCTTTTTCTTAGTGTTAAATGAGTAGTAGTAGCTACAAAGGTTACCCACAACGGATAGATCTTCTGGATGTTCTTTTTTCATACGCTTGAAATGCTCAATTGGCAGATCATCTGTAAAATCGATTTCACCAGATAGGAAACGGTTCATTTCCGCTACTTGGTTTTCGATTGGCAGGAACGTGACTTTGTTTAGAACAGTCTTATCATTGTTCCAGTATTGGTCGTTACGCTTAAGTACTAGGCGTTCGTTAACAACCCATTTATCAACAGCAAATGCACCATTACCAACAAAGTGATCTGGCTTAGTCCATTGGTCACCGTACTTTTCAACAGTTGCTTTATGTACTGGCTTAACTGTTGTGTGGCCCATCATCATTACGAAATATGGTACCGCTGTATCTAGTTCAACAACAAGCGTGTTTGCATCTACAGCTTTAACACCTAGCTCACTCTTGTCTTTCTTACCCGCTACGATGTCTTTCGCGTTCACCATCTTGGTATATTCCATGTACCAAGCATATGGAGAAGCAGTGGCAGGATCGACTGCACGTTGCCAGCTGTAAACGAAATCTTCAGCTGTTACAGGATCGCCGTTAGACCATTTTGCATCTTTACGTAGGTGGAAAGTGAATGTTTTGTTGTCCGTCGTTTCCCAGCTTTCGGCTACACCTGGGATTGTATTACCTTCGCCATCTTGGTTCACTAGACCTTCTAGAAGATCACGAATTACGTGAGATTCTGGTACACCTTGAGATTTGTGTGGGTCGATAGTCGCAACTTCAGTACCGTTACCGCGAACAAGTTCCTGAACTTTTGCTAGTTCTGTGCCTGCTGGAACTTCAGCAGCGATAGAAAGAGTAGAAGTGGCAGCCACTGCCAAACCAGCACCTAGAAGAAGGGCCTGAGTGATTTTATTCTTGTACATTTAATAAACTCCAAGTTTTACGTATTGCATCCATGACTTCTTTGCTAAGTTCACTGAACGGCAGTGATTTAGATTTATTTAGCTCAAAATTTAAGCATAAAAATCTAAAACCTTACAAAGATTGAGGCACACACTATCAACCATTGAAGTAATTTGCCATAAACAAGTCGCAAAAAATCGGATAATTCTCCGAATTACTCAAGGTCACAGTGTAAATCTCTAATAAAAACCTAATGAATAGTTAATTACACATAGGAATTAATTAAAAAACAGCCTTTAGTGTTGATGTATCTGAATTGATACTTTTATTTAGCATCTTATGCTAGAACACTGTCGGCAAATTAACATTAATGCCACATGAAATCTAATTGCACATCACATATCCCCTAAATAGACTGCACTATTTGTGAGGATTATCACTTTATACAAAACAGCATAAAGCACTGCACCAAAACAGATTTGGAAATGCACCAAGACAGACTAAATCACGCGTTGAATTCATATGCAACTTGACTGCTTAACCATTTATTAAAGAACCTTTTATTTATAAATCACTTTGTAGCACGCACAAAAAAACCGACGTCAAACGTCGGCTTTCTTACTATCTACGTCCCAATCTGAAATACGCTTTCACGTTAAGATCGAAACACGCTATGGAGTGGATTACTTCTTCCAACGCTCCGCTGCTTTCGCGTCGGAGTCTCGAGAGTCAACCCAACGAGTCGCCTCAGTAGTACGTTCTTTTTTCCAAAACGGCGCTTTGGTTTTCAGAAAGTCCATAACAAACTCACACGCTTCGAAGGCAGCGCCACGATGTGCACTGGATACACCAACGTAAACAATCTGGTCACCGATATCTAGGTCACCAACGCGGTGAATCACTCGCATCTTCTGGATAGGCCAGCGCGCTTCAGCTTGGTCACAGATCTCACTCAGAGACTTCTCTGTCATACCCGGATAATGTTCTAGAGACAAACCAATCACGTTGTCGCCAAGGTTCATGTCGCGAACTTTACCTACAAACGTCACAACCGCTCCCGCAGCCGTACCTTGAGCTAGATAATCGTATTCGTCACCCACAGAAAAGTCTTCAGCAGTCACTAATACTCTTGGATCAATAACTCGAGAGTCATTCATGGTTAACCTCCAGTAACTGGTGGGAAGAAAGCCACTTCGTCGCCGTCTTTCACTTCAGTCGTCAAAGGTACAATTGATTGGTTGAGTGCTGCCAGCAGCTTGCCCTCTTCCAATGCGATATCCCATTTGCCTTCTTGTGTTACAAGGTGGCTACGAATCGCTTCAATAGTATTGTATTGCGCATCGACCTCTAGGCTATCAACACCGACAAGTTCACGAGTTTGTGCAAAGAAAAGTACCGTAATCATGATTCCACCTTGAAGTGACCTGATTTACCACCTGTCTTCTCTAGCAGACGTACGTTCTCGATAACAATGTCTTTCTGAACAGCTTTACACATATCGTAAATCGTCAGTGCAGCAACAGAAGCAGCCGTTAGCGCTTCCATTTCTACGCCTGTCTTACCAGCAAGCTTACATACCGATTCGATACGAACCTTGTTTTCAGACTCAATGGCTTCAAGTTGTACTTCTACTTTAGTCAGTAGCAAAGGGTGACACAGTGGAATCAAGTCCCACGTCTTCTTCGCTGCTTGGATACCAGCAATACGTGCCGTTGCGAAAACATCACCTTTATGGTGGCTGCCAGAAACAATCAGCTCTAGCGTTTCTGCTGACATTTGAACGAAAGCCTCTGCTCTCGCCTCACGTACTGTCTCTGCTTTAGCCGATACATCGACCATGTTCGCTTCGCCAGACGCGTTAATGTGTGTAAATTGGCTCATGCTCAATCCACCTTATACAGAAAGATGTGGCATGAAATTGCAAGGACGGTGACTCGCATCCATCTGTTGCTTGATGATCTTAGTCCAACCTGTACGGCACGCACCTGTAGAACCTGGCATCGCAAAGATAACCGTGTGGTTAGCAAAACCCGCAATCGCACGAGATTGAATCGTTGATGTACCAATCTCTTCGTAAGACACTTGGCGGAAAAGCTCACCAAAGCCTTCTACTTCTTTGTCGAATAGTGGTTTAAGTGCTTCAGGCGTGCTGTCACGAGAGGTGAAGCCCGTACCACCAGTGATTATAATCGCTTGAACGCTTTCGTCAGCAATCCACTGAGATACGATCGCACGGATCTTGTACATGTCATCGATAACGATTTGCTTATCAACCACGTTGTGGCCTGCTTCTTTAGCATGCTCAGCTAGGTAACCACCTGACGTGTCATTTTCTTCTGTACGAGTATCTGAAACGGTTAGTACTGCGATGTTTGCTGCTTGAAATTTGCTTTCTGCGTGACCCATTTGTTCACCTATATAAATTTTTCAATTATGAGGGCGTGTTGACCTTTCGTGATTAAATTTTGTTCGAGATAAAAGCGTTTTAATCGCGGCGAGGGGGAAGTAGCCTAGTCATTCTAAGCAAATCTCCCTCAACAAAGAGT
>NZ_JBFRVM010000010.1:0-90849 GCF_041475145.1 Vibrio sp. 10N.222.49.A3 | reverse complement strand
TTAAGTGAACGGCATTACCACCAAGGCGCTCTTTTTTATGTTCATCGAACCACTGTATCTACTATTTTTCAGGCTTCTTATCTCGCCCTAGCATTAATAGACAAGGCGTCAGCACCAAGGTTAGTACCGTTGCAAATGCCAACCCTCCCGCAATCGCCGTAGCGAGTTGCGACCACCATTGGGTACTCGGCGCGCCAAACTCTATTTTTTGGTTAATCAGGTCAATGTTCATCTCTAATACCATCGGCATCAAGCCTAAGATCGTAGTCACGGTCGTCAGCATCACTGGCCTTAAACGCTGGACACCAGTTCTTAGAATTGCGTCGCGCTTATCTAAGCCTCTTTTGATTAGTTGATTATAGGTATCAATCAGCACGATATTGTTGTTCACGACTATACCTGCCAGTGCAATCACCCCAATACCGGACATCACGATACCAAACGGACGTTGGAAGATAAGCAGACCAACAAACACACCAACCGTAGAGAACAGCACCGCACTCAGAATCAGGAATGCTTGATAGAAACTATTAAACTGAGTAATCAAAATCAACGCCATTACCGCCAGTGCAACCATGAATGCACTTTGTAAGAAGGCAGAAGAGTTTTCTTGCTCTTCATTTTGACCACGGATACGAAATTCTACGCTACTAGGTAGCCCCAATTCACTTAACGCTTGCTCAATCTTTGGCAGTTCGAGGGCAAGGTTATAGCCCTCTTCCATATCCGCCATGATGTTCACTACGCGCTTACCATCGAGGCGTTTAATCGTATCTTGCTTGTGGTCGGGAACAATCTGAGCAAAGTTGGTGATCGGCACCAAGCCAGCAGGTGTTTTGACTCTCAACTGGTCAAAGCGTCCGATATCTCTTTTATCATTAGGGTAACGCACCAAGATATCGACCTCTTCTGATGAGTCATCAGGCAGGTAATCACCAATCTTGAGACCATTGGTAACGAATTGAACGGTATTACCCACCAAGGTCGCATCAGCGGAAAAGCGTGCGGCATCGTCTCGGCGAATATCCACTTTCCACTCAATGCCATCTTTGCTTGCTGTATCACTGATGTTAGTCAGAGCTTGATTACCATCCGCCCAGTTTCTTACAATTTTTGCAGCCTGATTCAGCTGTTCTGGTGTTGTTGCTGACAGCTCAATCACTAAATCATTTTCAACCGGAGGCCCTGCATCTGGAAACTTATATTCAATCTCAACACCAGCGTATTGATCGGTTTGCACCTTTAATTCATCAATAATCGCTTTAACACTACGACGATATTGCCAATCAACAGGAGTAATCGAGATCAAGCCAATCTGGTCGTCCCCCCCCGTGCGTGTGTAAACAGTATCGAACTCATCATGATTAAGCATCATTTGCTCAATATCGCGCATGATGTCATCTTTTTCTTGAATAGAAAGATCACCATGTGAGCGAACTTTGACATTAAAGAATGGTGGATCAACCTCAGGGAAGAACTCTGCACTTAGGCCCGCTTTGGAGTAAGTAAAACCAACTGCAACCGCGAGCAATATCGCACTGAACAGAATCTTAAAGGGATGCTTAATCGCAATCGAAAGCGTGTGGTAATACGCCTTGGTTAAGCCCGTTGCTTGTGAAAAATCACCATTATGCAGTGCCACCATTCGAGCTTGGCTCTTGGGCGATACGTATTGAGGTTTGCCAATCAAGCCACCTAATACAGGTACAAACAACAACGCCATAATCAATGAAGCGGTTAGCGTTGCAATCAGTGTTAGTGGCAGAAACTTCATGAATTCGCCTGTCACATCCGGCCAAAACAGTAACGGAGCAAATGCAGCTAAGGTTGTCGCTGTCGATGCGGTTATCGGCCATGCCATCCGTTTCGCTGCGTCTCGGTAAGCTTCTTTTCTACCTTCACCTTCTTGCATTCGCCTATCGGCAAACTCGGTAACAACAATCGCGCCGTCGACCAACATACCAACGGCCATGATCAAAGAGAACAGAACCACAATGTTGACGGTTAGACCAAACACAGACAACACCAACAATCCCGTGAGGAATGATCCAGGTATTGAAATTCCAACCAATAACGCGGTTCGAACACCAAGAATGGCGATGATAACGATCACCACTAAAATGATGGCGGACAAGATATTGTTTTGAAGATCGTTGAGCATGATCTTCACATCTTTAGATTCATCCCAGGTGTATTTAACCAATAAGTTATTGGGCCATTCCGCTTGTTGTTGAGCACCAGCCATAACCGCTTTAACTAACTCTACGGTTTCGATGATATTTTCACCCGCACGCTTCTTGATATCCAAGACCACCGCAGATTTACCATCTAAACGGGCAAAGCTTTCAGGATCTCGAAACGCTCGACGAACCGTGGCCACATCACCAAAGGTTACAACCTGTTTACCATCCACTTTAATTGGTAGCTCAAGCACGTCTTTTAGAGAGTTAAACACCGAAGGAACTTTGACAGAGAAACGCCCATAACCCGTATCTACAAAACCTGCCGCAACCACTCGGTTATTTAAAGCGATCAAGTTATAGATATCCGCTTGATCTAGGCTGTAGCTCTCCATCAACAGCGGATCGACAATGATCTCAACAATGTCATCGCGATCGCCTGCAATATCGACCTCTAGAATTTGGCGATAGCTTTCGAGCTTATCCCCAAGCTCTCGAGCAATTTGCACTATGGTGCGCTCAGGAACGGTACCAAACAGAACAACTGACAACACTGGCTGCTCAGACGCGAGCGTCACCTCATTCACGGTCGGCTCATCACTGTCTTCTGGTAATTTTGGTTTGGCTAAATCGACAGCATCACGCACATCAGCCATCGCTTTGGTGAGATCAACGCCAACATTAAACTCCAACACAACTGAGGCGTGGCCTTCTGCTGCGGTTGCGGTCATCTCTTTTACGCCTTCAATCGACCTCAGCTCTTGTTCTATCGGTCTAACCAATAAGCGTTCTGCATCGGTTGGCGAAATACCTTGGTGCCCAACAGAAACGTAGATAATCGGGATGGTAATGTCGGGGCTCGATTCTTTGGGGATCGTGATATAGGTAACAACACCTGCGACCAATATGAGTGCCAAAAGAGAGAGCATTGTTCGAGCGCGAGACAAGGCTGCATCAATAATTGAATACATCGGTTATCTCCTACTCTGCAGTTACGTTAGAGAGTTCAACACCTTGCTCAACAGCAATCACCGAATCACCATCACGCACAAACCCTTGGCCTACAGTTATAATATCAACTCGCTGACCTAACCCTGTGAGCCAAACTCCATCTTGTTCTGCCTTTACTAGCTGAATACCTATAAATTTCACGGTTGGTGAGTCATCGGCTGAAACCAAAGTTTTGACCCCAAGATTACCGACCTCATCCAGTGCCAGCATCGCAGGTGTTATCTTGATAGCATCACTTGTTTCTAGGTTGAGTGTTACTTCAGCACTGACACCGGCAGGTAACAGGCCTTTGGAGTTATCGATTTCAATCTCTATTGGGAAGGTATTAGTGGAAGCAGAAGAGATTCGTGAAACATAACGTAAACGACCTTCCGCTTCTTCTCGCCCTAACAGACGAACCAAAGCAGATTGATTGACTAACAAATGCTGGATATGACGCTCACTGACATCGGCCTCAATAACCAAAGGGTCAAGATCAATCACGCCAGCAACCGGATCGCCGACGCCTACGAAATCTCCAAGCTCAACCATCAAGTCTTGAACCACACCGGAGAAAGGCGATGTGATGACTGTATTTTTTAGAACCAGTTCAGCATTACGCTTCATAGCCTTCGCTTCAGTTAACGAAGCCTCAGCTGTGGTGTAGGCTATCTCGCCTTGCAGGCCTCTTTTTTTCAGCGACTGCGCCGCCTGAAATTCTTTCTGCTTCAATCGATATAAAGCCGAAGCTCGCTCTAGCTGAATCTCTAAGTCACCTTTATCTATCTGAGCAATGGCCTGCCCTGCTTTAACCGCATCGCCTTTTACAACGTTCAACCTAACAATCTTGCCCGCAACTTCCGCTCCCAATCGAGCATGCCTATCGGGTGCTGTGCGACCATAAAGATCTATGGCTTTAAAGGTGGGGGATGAAGTGAATGTTTGAAAGGAAACCTTAGCCAACGGAATTTCTGTCGCTTTTTTTGCTGGCGACTCTTTCGCTTGCCCCACTCCTAAACCAAGCCAAATCGACAACAGTACAACTAGAACCAGAGAAACCAACCACGGCTGCTTCAGTTTCTGAAAAAATGGAGAGTTAGAAAATAGAGTGGGCATAGCAAATCCTTTTGTCCGATGTGATTAAGGCGCGCTAATTAGCTTAACACCGTCATATGCAACATCCTGATGCACAGAGGTAACTTTAACAGACCCACACCCAACGAAGTTGGACGCTATCGACAGTTTAAAAAATATGGCGTTTACTATAAAGCAAATGAATAAAGTGGAGCTTAAGCATAATCACCCAAAATAACCTTGGCGTACATGCCTAGAATAAGTCGACTTACTGTCTGTTTTGTATGGTGTATTTTTTACAAACAAAAACACCGAGCATTGGCTCGGCGTTTAAAATATTTCTAATGTAGCTTTCCGTTCAAGCTACCTTTCAGTGCACGCTAAACGCTAAATGATGCGCCACAACCACATGTTGTTGTCGCGTTCGGGTTGTTCACAAAGAAACGTGCGCCTTCTAGGCCTTCAGTGTAATCAACCATGCCGCCCATTAAGTACTGTAGGCTCATTGGGTCAACAACCAGCGTCACACCGCTATTTACAATGGTAGTGTCGCCATCATTTACTTTTTCATCAAATGTGAAGCCGTACTGGAAGCCACTACAACCGCCGCCTGTAATGTATACACGCAGTTTTAGCTCTGGGTTTTCTTCTTCAGCAATTAGCGTTTGTACGCGGGTAGCTGCTGCATCAGAAAAGGACAATGGGATATTTACTTCGCTCACGACAACCTCTCTTACCTGTGTCAAAAACAACATGATACAAATCTAAATCGAGACCATAGTTGTTGAGTATTTTCTTATATTCTGGTGATTATCTAATACCTGACTGAAACGTTCAAGTATTCACCACAGGATCGTTCCTTTTACTGCTGTAAACTCGCTAATATCTGACAATTAAAACGCGTAACCACACAAAACAACCAGATTCGGGTGATTATATCAGCGAAGGCATTCCTAGTTGGATTCCGGATAGGTACAATGCGTGCCAATTGGTCCGACAGTCAAAAGAGGATATATCAATGACCAAATCAGCAGAGCTGTACGAAAAAGCACAGCAAACTATTCCTGGTGGCGTAAACTCTCCAGTTCGTGCATTCAATGGCGTAGGTGGTTCTCCTATCTTCGTTGAACGCGCTGATGGCCCACTTATTTTTGATGCTGATGGTAAAGCATATATCGATTACGTTGGCTCTTGGGGTCCAATGATCCTTGGTCACAACCACGTTGTTATTCGTGACGCTGTTATTGCAGCAGCTCAACGCGGCCTTAGCTTTGGTGCTCCAACCGAAACTGAAATCAAGATGGCTGAACTTGTATCTGAGATGGTTCCATCAATGGAACAGCTGCGTATGGTGAGCTCAGGTACAGAAGCAACAATGAGTGCGATTCGTCTCGCTCGTGGCTTTACTGGTCGTGACAAAATCCTTAAGTTTGAAGGTTGTTACCACGGTCACGCAGACAGCCTACTTGTAAAAGCAGGTTCTGGCGCACTGACTTTAGGTCAACCAAGCTCTCCAGGCGTACCGGCTGATTTTGCGAAACTAACGCTAACTGCAACGTTCAATAATCTAGATTCAGTACGTGAAATCTTCGCAGCAAACAAAGGTGAGATCGCGTGTATCATCGTTGAGCCTGTCGCGGGCAACATGAACTGTATCCCACCAATAGAAGGCTTCCACGAAGGTCTACGTGAGATCTGTGATCAAGAAGGTGCATTGCTAATCTTTGATGAAGTAATGACAGGTTTCCGCGTTGCTGAAGGTTGTGCTCAGGCTTACTACAACATCAAGCCAGACTTAACGTGTCTTGGTAAAGTGATTGGCGGCGGCATGCCAGTGGGTGCTTTTGGTGGTCGTAAAGACGTGATGCAATACATCGCACCAACGGGGCCTGTTTACCAAGCAGGTACGCTTTCAGGTAACCCTGTTGCAATGGCTGCTGGCTACGCATGTTTGAATCTTCTAAGAGAAGAAGGCAACGAAAAGCGTCTAGCGTCTAAAACTAAGCAGTTGGCAAATGGCTTCAAGCAACTTGCTGACAAGCACGGCATCCCTATGCTAGTTCACCAAGTTGGCGGTATGTTTGGTTTCTTCTTCACAGACCAAGAAACGGTAACGTGCTACGAAGATGTAACTAAGTGTGATGTAGAACGCTTCAAGCGCTTCTTCCATCTAATGTTAGATCACGGTGTTTACCTTGCACCTTCAGCATTCGAAGCAAGCTTTACTTCTCTTGCTCATGGTTCAAAAGAACTGGATGCCACACTAGAAGCTGCTGACCGCTCTCTTGCGATCATTGCTGCTGAAAGCAAATAATCGAAAGCACTTTATAAGTCGCTAACCGATTGAATTTAGGGCTGCATTAGATGCAGCCCTTTTTAATACATCACGCTCGTTAACCACAAATATGACAGATTATTTACCCTTCGATTAAGGCCAAAACTGAACTAAAAACGTCTAACGTTCCCAGAAAAGAAAAACCAACAACATCAGCGTACCTAGGAACATTCTGAACCAAGGGATCTCTTTTTTTATTTGCTGTTCTTCGTCTTGGCATTTCTTATCTTTATTACAGCATCCCATTATCAAAACTCCTCATTGCTAACTCTCTGTTTTGCAGCCATTATAAACTCAGAACGCAAATATAGAGACCATTAACGTGTCAGAAAAACTCAAAATCAATACCAGCCACTGGGTGATCATCGTTGCCCTGCTTGCGGCGGCTTATGCTTGTTACTTGCTTATCGAGCCTTATGTAAATTCCATAGTAATGGCATTCATCATCTCGTTGCTGATGTTTCCAATTCACGAATGGCTTGAAAAGAAGATACCGAATAAAGAGAACGTAGTCTCTCTACTTTCTTGTGTGATCCTGACTTTCATTATTGTTATCCCTTTATTGGCAGTATTTGCAGCCATCGTGCAGCAAGGCTCTCTGTTCTCTCAGAACACCTACCAATGGGTGACACACGGCGGTATTCAGACTTTGTTTGCACACCCACTCGTGGTCAAAGCGCTGTCGTTTGTAAATGACTACCTGCCCTTCGACAACATTGAGCCCCAAGCCATCGCACAGAAAGTCGGAGAATTCGCGACAAGTTTTGGTTCTAAACTGGTTGGTATCAGTGCGAAAATCCTTGGTGATGCGACCAACTTCTTAATGGATTTCTTCTTGATGCTGTTTGTTCTGTTCTTCTTATTAAGAGATCACGACAAAATCATCAGTGTGGTTCGTCATATTCTTCCGCTATCTCGTAGCCAAGAAGACAAGCTCCTAACTGAGATTGAGCAAGTTTCTAAGTCTGCCGTTATGGGCTCATTCTTAACCGCAATAGCGCAAGGTTTTGCGGGTGGTTTAGGTATGTGGATTGCTGGTTTCCCTGGGTTGTTCTGGGGCACTATGATGGGCTTTGCCTCTTTCATCCCAGTGGTCGGTACCGCTCTAATCTGGATCCCAGCCGCAACCTACTTATTCCTAACCGGTGATACCACGTGGGCAATTTTCCTAACGGTTTACTGTGTCGCGATTGTTGGCTCAATTGACAACCTACTGCGCCCGCTGCTGATGCAAGGCAGTGCAGGCATGAATACGCTAATGATCTTCTTCTCACTGTTGGGTGGTATTCAACTGTTTGGCCTCATTGGTCTTATCTACGGCCCACTGATCTTCGCTATTACTATCGTTCTTTTCAATATTTACGATGAAGAGTTTAAAGACTTTTTAAACCAGCAAGACAAGAGTTAATCAACTGTTCAGCAACTTGGTTGCCGAACCCGTATTAAACACTTCAAGCTTTGGGCGGATTATGCGAAAATCCGCCCTCATTTTTTGCTAACGATTCAATAGAGTGTCCTATGTCAGCTTATATTGCCCCAAGCCAAATTGCTGAGCGCCAACTTGCCTACTTTGAAGGCAAACATGTTTTAGTTGCCGGTGAGGCTGAAGACTTATTCCCTGTTGAATTAGCGAAACATTGTGAATCAGTCACCGTGTTTACTTCTAATTACAGCTACTACCGTCAATTAGAAGGCTGCAACACCATTCAACGTTTTTATGGTGCGGAGTTTACCGAAGAGACCAAAGCCGACTTAGTGATGCTGTACTGGCCAAAGGCCAAAGCGGAAGCGGAATTTCTGCTGGCGATGTTATTTGCCAAGCTAGGTAAAGATACCGAGATTGTCGTAGTTGGCGAAAATCGTTCTGGTGTTAAAAGTATCGAGAAGATGTTCACTCCTTACGGCAAAGTCGTGAAATACGATTCAGCACGTCGTTGTTCTTTCTACTGGGGTCAATGCTTCGAGCAACCACCAGCCTTCAACCTGCAAGAGTGGTTTAAAACCTACACGGTTAACATTGGTGAACAATCACTAACCGTGAAAAGTCTTCCAGGCGTCTTCAGTCATGGTCAATTTGATGTAGGTAGCCAACTATTACTTGATACCCTGCCAAAACTAAAAGGTAAAGTACTGGATTTCGGTTGTGGTGCAGGCGTATTGGGCGCAGTAATGGCATCTCGTCACCCTGATATAGAACTGGAAATGTGCGACATCAGTGCATTTGCCGTGGCGTCTAGCCAAGCAACGCTAGAAGCGAATGGTTTAACAGGTAATGTCTTCGCCTCGGATGTCTACTCTGACACATCAATAGATTACCAATTCATCATCAGTAATCCACCATTCCATTCTGGTTTGGATACAAGCTACAGTGCGACTGAAACCTTACTTGCTCAGGCTCCTAACCACATGAAGCGTTCTGGTGAGATGATTATTGTTGCGAACAGTTTTTTAAAATACATTCCAATTATTGAGCAAGCTTTTGGAAAATGCGCGACTCTAAATAAGACCACCAAATTCGCGATCTATCACGCAAGTAAATAGCCTATCTAACACAGCGCAGGGTCAATATCTGCGCTGTCTGTTCATATTTCTATCAAAAGCCCATAAAAATGAGCTTTTGCACACGCTTTAAATACCACTTACTTGTCAAAGTAAAAAAACTCGTTAATTTCGTTAAATTGGAACCCGTTAATTCTATTCTCTGTACTTGTTTTCATCCCTTTCAAGCAGTACATCAAAGGAAAGTAGTACCCAATTTATGTTTAGATTCTATCGTAAGCAGAAGTTTAAGCGCCTTCAAAATACCCTAATGCTGGCATTTCTTGTCCTTAGTATTACCCCAGTAACACTTATCGCGATATTTTTCCTCCAATCGCACAGTCAGGATCTTCAGGAACAAAGTACTTCGCACCTTGTTTCCGTCCGTGATACTAAACAGCAGCAAATTGTCGATTACCTACAAGCTCAAGAATCCCAAGTGATGGGTTTTGTTCGCTCAGAGCTTGCCAATGCCAGTGGCGGACGATTCTATGGTTTGATCAATGCATTCCAACGCCTCGGCTTAGACATTGACGAAGCACGCGCTAATGCGCAGCAACGCTACATTCAAGGATCGGGCGATCAAATCAAAACATCGATTCTCCCTGAATCCAGCAGCTTTATTGGCAGCGAGCGCTATCGTCTACTTCACAAGCGCTACCACAACTCTTATTTGGAGCTGCTTAAGCGTTCTGATTTTGACGACATTTTATTGGTCGACATTAACGGCAACATCGCTTATTCAGTTTTTAAGCGCGATGACTACGGCACCAACTTGCTGACAGGTAAGTACAAAGATGCAAACCTCGGCAAAACCTTTCAACGCCTGGAAAAGGACGTAAAAGACAAACGCAAATCCAACGAAGACTACACGCCGGTTATCGTTTCTGACTTTAAAGACGAAAATGGTAAACAGACCGCATGGTTAGGCGCACCTATCGTTCAACAGGGCTACCTACACAGTTACGCCATGTTTAGACTACCCATCAATGGTATTACTAAGCTTATTGCCGATCTCAACAAGAGTTCGAATATTCAAACCTTGCTTGTCGGCGATGATCATCTGCCACGTAGCCTTGCCCATTCACAAGAGTCGATTAATCTGAGTTTAGATGTTGTTGATAAAGCTCTGGCAGGAGAAACGGCCGTTGGCACCTTCGACAACGCTCAGGATCAAGCGATCATCGCTGCATATACTCCAATTGAGCTCAAATATGCGACTTGGGCACTGGTCGTCGAGCTTCCAGAGAAAGAAGCGTTTGCCCGTATTCATCAGTTAGAAAAGATCTTTGTGATCGTGATGTTGACGGCGATTATTCTTGTATTTGTCGCATCCCATTATCTGTCTAACTTCATCACATCACCGTTACTCAAGCTCACATGGGCAGCAGAGAAAGTCTCTGCGGGTGACCTTGATGAAACCATGATTAATACCGAACGAAAAGATGAGATAGGCCGCCTCGCGGTAAGCTTCGAAAGAATGCAACGTTCGATTCGTGAAAAGATGCTGCTCATTAAGAGCCAAAATGATGAGCTTGAGGATAACCTTAAGACCATTCAAAAACAAAATGAAGAGTTGCAACTGGCCAACAAACTTAAAGATGAATTCTTAGCAACAACATCACACGAATTGAGAACGCCATTACATGGCATGGTAGGTATCGCTGAAGCGCTAATATCTGGTGCAAACGGTCCTATTCCTGCCAACCAGAAGTACCAGTTGGATATCATCATCAATAGTGGCCAGAGATTGGCAACACTGGTCGATGATCTACTTGATTACCACAAAATGCGCTACGGCAGTTTAGACATAAATAAATCTGCTGTTGATTTATCTGCTGCTACCAGCTTGGTACTAGAATTGTCTCATCATCTGTTGGGCAATAAGCCAATCCGAATTATTAACCAAGTACCCAGTGACTTAGGGTTGGTTTCGTCCGATCCTCAACGATTAGAACAAGTGATGTATAACTTGGTCGGCAATGCCATCAAGTACACATCAGAAGGTAAAATTGTTATCTCAGCAAGCGTTATCGACGAGAACATTCGTGTACAAGTTGTTGATACAGGCCAAGGCATACCTGCTGAATACTTAGAACACATCTTTGAACCACTGATTCAAGCAGGACAAGACTCAAGTAACTATCGCCAAGGTGCAGGGCTTGGGTTGTCCATAAGTCGTCAACTGATTGAACTGATGGGCGGTTCACTGTACGTAAGTAGCCAACCAATGCTTGGCACGACGTTCAGCTTTACCCTGCCTTTAGCCACCCAAGAAGAATTGGATAACTACAGTGATTCAGGAAGCTATTCGCACTTCCAAGCGCCAGATTTAATTGATAACAGCCAACAAGAAAATAGTGTTATCAGTGAAGATCCAGACGGTCCGTTACTGGTTATCGCCGACGATGAACCAGTAAACTTACGCGTGCTAGACAGTTTCTTGAAATTGGAAGGTTATCGAGTGCGCACCGCATGTGACGGCCCAGAAACCATTGAACTGATTGAGAAAGAGAAGCCAGAGTTACTTCTTCTCGATATTATGATGCCAGGTATGAGTGGCTATCAGGTGTGTGAAGCACTGCGTAAGCAATACGATCATGCACAGTTGCCAATCATCATGCTCACAGCTCTTAATCAAGCAGAAGACCGTGTTCGTGGCTTTGAAGCTGGTGCCAACGATTACTTGTCTAAACCGTTCAACAAACAAGAGCTGGCGGCGCGAATTACGGCTCACTTATCAGCAAGTAAAGCTGAGCAAAGGCGTCTTGAGAATGATCAGTTGCAACTGGAGCTTAAACACAGAGCCATGGTTGAAGCGAACCTGCTAGAAACTCAAGGGCGCTTGCTAGAGCAGCTAGAATCAGCCCCTGAGGCCATCATCTGTATTCGTGATGACCAACGAATTCGATTTGCCAACGAAGCTGCAGCAAAACTATTTAGGCGCGGGCAAGAGCAGCTTAAACGCTCTATGGCCGATGAGATCATTGCGCCTAAATACCTTAAGGTGGAACAAGCTCACTACTGTGGTGATATTGACATCTATATAGACGACACTCGTCAGCGCATACCAAGTGATATCCTTAAGCTACCTGAAGGCTCAGGGCTCGACACCATGTATATCTTTAATGTTGGTGGTGGGGTTAACTCAAACCGAGTCAATAACCTTGAAACGGCGGTTGAGGCACTTTCAAGCTACGCCTTTGAGGGTGACAAAGATAAACTTCAACAACTGAAAGAACTTGGCGGTGAATTTACTCGCCTTGCAGATAAAGCAACCGGTGAAGGTAAAAACAAACAAGAACTGATGCGTGAAGTGCTGGTCGATGTCATGACTAATGCCATCATCTACTGGGAGTCTGTTACAGGGGAAACCAAGTTTGCCTTCGCAGAGAAGAGTGGCTTGTGGCGTGTCTACCTAGACCGCAGTACCCTGCAAACTAGAACGCTAGACAAATATCTACGTGTAGAAACTCTACCGAAAACGCCTCGCTGGCGAACGGTACTGAGCTCTATCGAGTTTATACTTGAGCACTGTAAAGAACAGACACCTGAAAGAACTCATATTGAGACACTAAGGGATAAGCTACAAAAACTACTGACCAGTTAGCTCTGAAGTAAGCTCAAGCTATTGTAAATAATGAAGCCCACCTAGCGTGGGCTTTTTTGTGAATATCATACGCGACCAAAGGACAATGACGTCGATTCAAACACACTTCTTTTACGGCATTAAACAAGCAAAATGACACGTTGCTCAATCTTAAACAATCACCAGTTCAGTTACTATTTTGAGCCTTATTCTTGGCTGAATTTCACATTCCTCCGGCTCTTTGTTGCAGTTTGAGAAGCGAGTCACAACAGAACGGCAGATTTAATTTTCTAGAAAAATTTAACGTAAAATAGGTAAGTGACCGAGATCTACAATTACACCACAGCAAGATAAGCCCCTATAATTAAAAGCCAAAAAGGTTAGTGCCCACTTACAATAGGCCGCCACCACAAAACCAAATGCGAGTCACATCACCTTAACAATTGCGCACAAAAAACCACCAAAGCAAGCTATTTTGACGTTAATGACGTGGTGCTGTGTGTTTTTAACGTTTTTGACGGGAAACGAGTTTGATTAATTCATCGATAAGGTGTTTTCTTACTCCTGCCAAAGGCCTACAGGCCACTCTTACCACTTCTCAGAATCAAAGATGAATCTGGAGCAACGAAGAAGAGGTAGGCCTTTAACTAGAGTGTGTATCTACTAACTAATTAGCGACAGATAACATTCAATCCATTAGTGAAATGAAAGCAAATAGTAAGGAACAGCTATGCTTGCCAATATAAAAAAAACAGCAATAGCAACAGCAATTATTGCAACTGCTACAACAGGTTTTGCATCAGTAGCAACCGCTGCAGAGCGCAGCGAACTGACCGTTCACCCGAAAGAGTACACTACATTCGTACGTAACTTTAACCCGTACCTTGGTGCTACTAACCTACATACTACAACTGACTTCATGTACGAGCCTTTAGTAGTATTTAACGAAATGCACGGTAACACTCCGGTGTTCCGTCTAGCTGAAAACTTCAAAATGTCAGATGATCTGATGAGCGTTGTTTTCGACATTCGTAAGGGTGTTAAATGGTCTGATGGAGAAACTTTCTCTGCTGATGATGTTGTTTTTTCTTTCAACCTTGTAAAAGAGAAGCCAGAGCTTGACCAATCTGGTATCAACTCTTGGGTAACTTCTGTAGAAAAACTGAACGACAACCAAGTTAAGTTCACACTAACAGAAGCAAACTCAAACGTACCTTACGAGATTGCTAAAGTACCTGTAGTACCTAAGCACATCTGGAAAGACGTTAAAGATCCATCAACGTTTACCAATGAGAACCCGGTAGGTTCTGGTCCATTTACAGAAATCGATACGTTTACAGCGCAACTGTACATCCAGTGTGCAAACCCGAACTACTGGGATGCAGACAACCTAGATGTTGACTGTCTACGTGTTCCACAAATTGCGAACAACGACCAGTTCTTAGGTAAAGTTGTAAACAGTGAAATGGACTGGACGTCTTCTTTCGTTCCAGATATCGATCGTACATACGCTGCAGCAAGCCCTAAACACCACTATTGGTACCCGCCAGCAGGTACACAAGCATTCATCGTTAACTTCAAACACCCTGATGCTGCGAAGCATGAAGCATTGAGCAACGTTGAATTCCGTCGTGCTTTCTCTATGGCTCTTGACCGCCAAACTATCATCGACATCGCATTCTACGGTGGCGGTACTGTGAACGATTTCGCATCAGGTCTTGGCTACGCGTTTGAAGCTTGGTCTGATGAAAAAACTCACGACAAATACAAAGGCTTCAACACTTACAACGCTGAAGGCGCGAAGAAGCTTCTTGCTGACGCTGGCTTCAAAGATGTAAACAAAGATGGTTTTGTTGACACTCCATCAGGCAAATCTTTCGAACTAATGATTCAATCGCCAAACGGCTGGACTGACTTCAACAACACAGTTCAACTTGCGGTAGAGCAACTAAACGAAATCGGTATTAAAGCGAAAGCTCGTACACCTGACTTCTCTGTTTACAATCAAGCAATGCTTGAAGGTACATACGACGTAGCATACACAAACTACTTCCACGGTGCGGATCCATACACGTACTGGAACAGTGCTTACAACTCATCACTACAATCTGGTGATGGTATGCCTCGTTTCGCTATGCACTTCTACAAAAATGACAAGCTAGATGGTCTTCTAAACAGCTTCTACAAAACAGCTGACAAGAACGAACAGCTAGATATTGCACATGGTATCCAGCAAATTATCGCTGCAGACCAAGTAACTATCCCTGTGATGTCTGGTGCTTACATGTACCAATACAACACAACTCGATTCACTGGTTGGTGGAACGAAGAAAATCCAAAAGGCCGTCCAAACATTTGGGCTGGTATTCCAGAGCGTCTACTTCATGTACTGGACCTAAAACCAGTTAAATAAGTAATCGTTCAATCTTTGCGGCGTAACTTCTTACGCCGCTTATAAAAATCCCCACACTATCAATTGAAAGTATGGCGCTAGTCGTCAGGGGATTTTTCGTTCCAAATTTCGCTAGGAGCGACCTGAATCCAGAAACAGGGAAACAATCTGGGTGAGTAAGGTGTGAGTTATGGGTTATTTTTTAAGACGTTTGTCATTTTATTTTGTCGCGCTATTAGTTGCAGCGACGTTAAACTTTATTATTCCAAGAGCAATGCCTGGTGACCCAGTTACCATGATGTTTGCGAACGCTTCTGTTCAAGTTACTCCTGAGCGTATTGCGGCAATGAAAGAATTATTAGGCTTCGTTGATGGCGGCTTACTGGTTCAATACGGCGCATACATGAAGAACATTCTAAGCTGGGAGCTTGGTACATCAATTCAATTCTACCCACTTTCAGTAAATACACTGTTAGGTGGCGCATTCGGTTGGTCGCTATTCTTAGCAGGCACTGCCGTTATTCTTTCTTTCTCTATTGGTTCAATCCTAGGTATTTTTGCAGCGTGGAAACGTGGCAGCAAATACGATGCTTTTGTTACTCCAGGGATGCTTATTCTACAAGCCGTTCCTCAAGTTGTTATTGCCATGATTGCGCTGTTTACCTTCGCAATCGGCTTGAAATGGTTCCCAACAGGTTACGCCTATACCGCAGGTACGATTCCAGATTGGACAAGCTGGGCATTCATTAAAGATGTCGCTTACCACGCCTTCTTACCTTTGCTATGTGCATCTATTGTTCAAATTGGTGGCTTCCTAGTAAACATGCGTAACAACATGATCAACCTGCTAGCTGAAGATTACATCACCATGGCGAAAGGCAAAGGCCTGAGCGAAAACCGAGTGGTATTCAATTACGCAGCTCGCAACGCGATGCTACCAAGTGTGACAGCACTTTCTATGTCGCTAGGTATGGCAATCGGTGGTCAGTTAATTATCGAAATCATCTTTAACTACCCAGGTCTTGGCAGCGTACTTTTCAACGCAATTAACGCTCGTGATTACCAAGTACTGCAAGGCCAACTGCTTATCATGACGCTATTCATGCTGTTCTTTAACCTAGTTGCAGACATGCTTTACGTTGTTCTTGACCCTCGTCTTCGTAAGGGTGGTAAATAATCATGAAAGATATTCTAAAACTCATTTGGCGTAACCCGATGGCCTTAACCGGCGTCATCATCCTAAGTATTTTTATTCTTGGTGCGATTGCGGCTCCATTGATCACAAAACATGTGCCAGACAAACGTACAGGTAATCCACACGAATACCCTGGCTTCGTGGTTAAGTCTGCACAAACTAACCCTGATGGCTGGGTTGCTAAAAACCTAGCAGACGATCGTCGTACGTTGATAATGTCTAAGAAGGCAGACCACGTACTGGGAACAACTCGTATGGGTCGTGACGTTTGGTCACAAGTGGTATACGGCGCACGCGTATCTCTTGCTGTAGGTTTTGGTGCGGGTCTTACCGTATGTTTACTAGCAACGGTTATCGGTGTTTCCGCAGGCTACTTTGGCGGCCGTGTCGATGATGTTCTGACAGCCGCAATGAACATCATGCTGGTTATTCCTCAATACCCATTACTGTTCGTAGTTGCAGCCTTTATCGGTGAGGCAGGGCCACTCACCATAACCTTGGTTATCGGCTTTATGTCCTGGGCTTGGGGCGCGCGTGTTGTTCGTTCCCAGACCTTAGCACTGCGTGAAAAAGAGTTTGTAAAAGCCGCTGAAGTTCTGGGTGAATCTTCATTTCGTATTATCTTCGTAGAGATTCTTCCAAACCTTATCTCTATCGTTGGCGCGAGCTTCATCGGCTCGGTGATGTACGCAATCATGATGGAAGCAACGATTTCGTTCCTAGGTCTTGGTGACCCGAACACAATCAGCTGGGGCATCATGCTTTACAACGTTCAAACCTCTTCATCAATGCTGATTGGCGCTTGGTGGGAACTGTTGGCTCCTTGTATCGCATTGACACTACTTGTAACTGGTCTTGCTCTACTTAACTTCGCTGTCGATGAAATTGCCAACCCGCAACTGCGTTCTCACAAAGGCATGAAGCGTTGGAAGAAATTAGCAGCACAAGACAAAGAAGAACGTGAACCTGAACTACCACCACAAAATGCACTTTGGAGCGGAGATAAATAATCATGTCTGAACCACTAATTTCTATCCGCAATTTATGCGTGGATTACATCACAGAGTCTGGCGATGTACGTGCGTGTAACAACGTAAGTTTCGACATTGCTCCAGGTGAAGTATTCGGCCTAGCTGGTGAATCTGGCTGTGGTAAATCAACTGTTGCTTTCTCTCTTATGCGTCTGCATAAGCCGCCCGCTTACATCAGTGGTGGTGAGGTTATCTTCAATGGAGAGAACATCCTTGAATACAGTGATGACCGTATGCAAGCGTTCCGTTGGAGCGAGATGTCGATGGTATTCCAGAGTGCGATGAACGCACTCAACCCTGTATTACCAATGGAAGAGCAGTTCTGTGACGTAATTATGCGTCACACCAACATGACTCGTGAGCAAGCTAAGCAACGCGCTGAAGGTCTACTTGAAATCGTAGATATTCACCCGAGCAGATTGAGTGACTACCCTCACCAATTCTCTGGCGGCATGCGTCAGCGCTTGGTTATTGCTATCGCTTTAGCATTGAATCCAAAGCTGATCATTATGGATGAGCCAACGACCGCACTTGATGTGGTTGTTCAACGCGAAATCCTACAAAAGATCTATGCACTAAAAGAAGAGTTTGGCTTCTCGATCCTGTTCATCACCCATGACTTGTCATTGATGGTCGAGTTCTCTGACCGTATCGGCATCATGTACTCAGGTGAGCTCATCGAGGTTGCCAATGCTCAAGATATTCTAGAAAACCCTTACCACCCTTATACCAAAGGGCTGGGAAGTTCTTTCCCTCCACTAACAGGGCCAAAGACAAAACTAGCAGGCATTCCGGGGAACCCTCTGAACCTGCTAGAGATCCCTGAAGGGTGTCGTTTCCAAGCTCGTTGTGATCGTGTACATGAAACGTGTACCAAGGTGCCAACCAAGCTGCGTTCTATCGACCCGGGACATTTGTCTAACTGCCACCTGTACGGTGACCCAATAGTACAAAGGAAGCTATAGCTTGCACGCTGATTCAGCGTGAATAACGAATAAGGCGGCTCGACCGCCGAAATGCAAGCAAAGCGAATAAGGATTCTGGAGACAATTATGAGCAAAGATTTCGGTCAATTATTGGTAGAAGGCAAGAATGTCGTAAAAGACTTCCCAATAAGCAGCACCACAATTCAAACCCCAATGATGCGTGCGATTAACGACGTATCATTCAAGATGTATAAAAGTCGCGGCCTAGCTGTGGTTGGTGAGTCTGGTTCAGGCAAATCAACAACAGCAAAAATGATCGCAAAAATGTACGCGCCTTCGGGCGGCACGATCGAATACAAAGGTCGTGATATCCAAGAGATCTCAAGCAGAAAAGATCTTATGCACTACCGTGAAGGCGTGCAGATGGTATGGCAAGACCCGTTTGGTTCCCTGAACCCAACACATAACATCTTTCACCACATAGCTCGACCATTGTTGATCCACAAAAAAGTATCTCCGGGCAACAAGAAAGAGTTACAGGAACGTGTGTACGATCTTCTAGAGCAAGTTGGCTTAGTGCCACCACAAGCAACGGCAGAGAAGTACCCTCATCAACTCTCTGGTGGTCAGCGTCAACGTGTCAACCTAGCCCGTAACATTGCAGTTGGTGCAGAAGTTGTATTAGCCGATGAACCAACATCGATGCTTGATGTATCGATTCGTGCTGGTGTTTTGAACCTGATGGAAGAAATGAAGTTTGAGAAACAAATGTCTCTACTTTACATCACCCACGATATCGCAACCGCTCGTTACATTGCTGAAGATCTTTCAGTGATGTACGTAGGACACATGGTGGAATGGGGCGATACCGATGATGTGATTGCTAACCCTCAGCACCCTTACACCCAACTGCTTGTTTCTGCGGTTCCAGATCCTAAAAAATCGATCCACGAACAACTCGCAGGCAACAAAGGTGAGATCCCTCTTTGGACACCAGTCTCAGCAGGTTGCCCATTTGCAGGCCGTTGCACTCATGCAATGGACAAGTGTAAAGAGCAGTTACCAGGGGTTACGCAGTTAGCTGATAACCACTTTGTGCGTTGTTACCTACACGAAAGCTAAGCAATAAAACCAAGTTAGGGTCTGCGGGCCCTAACTATTTATATCCAAAACATTCAAGTACCTAGCCAATAGAAACTAGGACTGTCGGAGAATATTGATGCTGTTATTGACCAACCATATTGGCTACGAATCCACGGCTCCAAAGCAGGCTATTCTGCAAACGAAGAAAGCTCGCTTATCAAGTACGACTGCACTTTTGGTGTGTGCCGACAACCATATCACTGTCGGAAGTTTTGATGTGGTTAAACAAGGCCGCGTAGCAAATTGGCATCAAGGGCAATTCTTCACTATCGATTTCAGTTCATTCACTGAATCTGGTCGCTACTACCTACGTTTTGACAACCTACGCTCTGAAGTATTTGAGATTGGTAGCAACCTATTAATGAACCACACGTTTTCTGATGTGCTTCATTACTTTAAGTCACAACGCTGTGGCGGTAGTTTCGACAAAAAAGATCGACAAGCACAAATTATGGGCACTGACAGATACGTCGATGTTCATGGCGGTTGGTACGACGCATCGGGTGATGTAAGTAAGTACTTTAGCCACCTATCTTATGGCAATTATCTCAACCCACAACAAATTCCGATGGTTGTTTGGAACATGCTCAAAAGCGTGCGCTTGACTAGCAATAACCCAGACTTTCCTAAATTCTCTATGACTCGTTTAGTGGAAGAAGCCCTATTCGGTGCCGATTTCTTAGTGCGTATGCAGGACGCTGACGGATACTTTTACATGACGGTATTCGACAAGTGGAGTAAAGACATCAATCAACGTGACATCTGCGCTTATGCGACTCAAGAAGGCCATAAATCAACAGACTTACAAGCTGGCTACCGACAAGGTGCAGGCGTCGCTATTGCAGCACTGGCTGCTGCATCTGAGCTTGAAACCTCTGGCAGTTACTCGAGCCACACCTACCTTGAAACGGCTGTTAAGGGTTACTGGCACCTAAAAGAGTACAACCTCCAGTACCTAAACGATGGTGAAGAGAACATCATCGATGAGTATTGTGCCCTGCTCGCAGCCAATGAGCTGTATCGCGTAACTCAAGACCAGCAATACCTATCCGAAGCAAGAGTTTGGGCTAGTCGCTTGATCTCTCGTCAGCAATCTGATGATTCATTTGAGCACTTTTGGTCAGCTAATGCTGATGGCTCTCGCCCCTATTTCCATGCAGCTGAAGCTGGCCTTCCTGTAATTGCTCTATGCGAGTACATCGATAATGAAACTGACACTGAGTTGAAAGAACAAGCACGTGTGGTTGTTGAGCAAGCTTGTCAGTTCGAAATCAACATTACCGACAAAGTTATCAATCCATTTGGCTACCCAAGACAGTACGTAAAGTCTGTCGATGGTGTTAAGCGCGATGCCTTCTTTGTCGCTCAACAAAACGAAACTGGCTACTGGTGGCAAGGCGAAAACGCACGTCTTGGCTCAATTGCGACCATGGCTTACCTAGTTCAACCGCACATTAAAGATAATGACCTTCAGCAGAGTCTAATCCAACTTTCACAAAATAGCCTTGACTGGATTTTGGGCCTCAACCCATACCACATGTGCATGCTTGATGGCCACGGTCATAACAACCCAGACTATCTACCACAACTTGGTTTCTTCAATGCCAAAGGCGGGATTTGCAATGGCATCACGGCAGGGTTCGAAGACGAACAAGACATCGCATTCAACCCACCAGCACAGAAAGACGACATGCTTCAAAACTGGCGCTGGGGTGAACAATGGATCCCTCATGGAGCGTGGTATTTGCTAGCAACGGCTGCGCAATTCAACTTCCTAGCACAAAGTAAGGAGCAATAATCATGACGCTTTACTACGTAGGTATTGATGGTGGCGGTACATCTTGCCGTGCTCGCATTCGTGATGACCAAGGCAAACTCATTGGTGAAGCGAAAAGTGGCAGTGCCAACATCCTTTTGGGTGTCGATGTTGCAATGAGTTCAATTGTTGATGCGATTACTAAAGCCGCACAACAAGGGCAACTCAACTCTAACGATTTTTCTAATATGCATGTTGGTTTGGCGCTAGCTGGTGCTGAACAGAAGTCAGCATGGCTCGACTTCATGGCACAAGCACACCCTTTCGCAAGTATGACACTCAATACAGACGCCTATGGTGCATGTATTGGTGCACATAATGGCCAAGACGGCGCGATCATGATTGGTGGTACAGGTTCATGTGGTATCTACCTAAACAACGGCGAACAACACGTGGTTGGTGGTCGTGAATTTCCAATTTCTGACCAAGGCGGCGGCGCAGTGATGGGCCTTCGTTTAATTCAGCAAGTTCTACTCGCTGAAGATGGTATTCGTAACAAAACCCCACTGACTCAACATGTTATGAATCATTTCAATAATGATGTTGATGCGATCGTGGCATGGTCAAAAGGCGCGATTCCAAAAGATTACGGTCAATTCTCTCCCGTCATTTTTCAACTGGCAAATGAAGGCGATGAACTGGCTATAGAGATGCTTAAGCAGACTGCAGCCGATATCGAAATGTTTGTATTAGCGCTGCATCGAAAAGGCGCTGACAAGGTGTGCTTAATGGGAAGTATCGCTGAGCGTATTCTCAACTGGCTATCACCACCAGTACAACAATGGATCGTTAAACCTCAATTTGACGCTATCGAAGGCGCATTGATGTTTGCCGGCAAGTCACAACACAACTTGTATCAACAGGCTTAGCAGGGAAGTTATATGAATTATCGCATCGACTTAGCTGTTCTTTCTGAACAAAAAAATAACTGCCGATTTGGCCTTACGGTACATAATTTAAGTGACCTCGACGTAAAAGATTGGTCTCTGCATTTTGCATTTGACCGATTCATCCTTCCTGAGAGTCTATCGCAAGGTGAACTGACTCAAGTTGGAAGCTATTGCTCGTTCAAACCAAGTTCGCCCGTGTTAAAGGCCAATAACCATTACTACCTTGAATTCAGTATTCAAAGCGCCCCATTCCGCTTCTATTCTGATGGCCTTAATGATGCATTTATCCAATCACATCATGATGGAGAAACATCGGTACTGCCTGTCGCGATATCACCCATAGTACTGGCTTCGCCATACCGTGAACGCAATCAAATACCTGAAGTTAACGCTTCTGAGATAGCATTGATTCCTCAACCAAATCAGATCGAACTCAAGCAAGGTAGTTTCGCGCTAAGCTGTGAATGCAAGATTGAGGTTCAATCTCACCTTGCAGATAAAGCCGTCTCTTGGTTGCAGCAAGAGTTACTTTCTACCTTTGAACTGTCGATTTCGAATGAGCTTTCAACTGAACTTTCAAAAGACGAAAGCGGCGACATTCTATTTCGCAGCAATCCAACATTAGACGAAGCAGAATACAAACTCCGCATTACTGAACAACAAATAATTGTTGAATCAGGTAGCCAGTCTGGGTTTACACACGCCGTGGCAAGTCTGATTCAATTGATTCAACAACTGGATGCCGAAAATTTTTCTATTCCATGCTGCAAAATCGCCGATCACCCTCGCTTTAAGTACCGAGGCATGATGTTGGACTGCGCGCGTCACTTCCACTCGGTAGAGCAAGTGAAGCGTTTAATCAATCAACTGGCGCACTACAAGTTCAACGTATTTCATTGGCACCTAACTGACGATGAAGGTTGGAGAATTGAGATTAAGAGCCTGCCTCAGCTGACTGAAATCGGCGCTTGGCGAGGTCCTGATCATGCATTAGAACCGCAATACACCCACCTTGCGGATAACTATGGCGGCTTCTACACGCAGCAACAGATTCGCGAAGTCATTGAATACGCAGAGCAACGCAGCATCACGGTGATCCCAGAGATCGATATCCCAGGACACTGTCGCGCCGCGATCAAATCACTACCAGACATGCTAGTTGAGCAAGCAGACACCACACAATACAAGAGTATTCAGCACTACAACGACAACGTGCTAAATCCAGGTTTACCGGGTACTTACCAATTCCTAGATGCCGTTATTGAAGAAGTTGCAGAGCTTTTCCCTAGCGAATTGATCCACATGGGCGCAGATGAAGTACCACCCGGTGTGTGGACCAACAGCCCTGCCGCTCAAGCACTGATGAAAGAGCACCAGTATCAAGACAGCAAAGACCTACAAGGCCACCTATTCCGCTATGCCGAGAACAAACTCAAACAACTTGGTAAGCGCATGGTGGGCTGGGAAGAAGCACAGCACGGCGACAAGGTGAGCAAAGAGACCATCATCTATTCATGGCTCAGTGAAGAAGCCGCTATCAATTGTGCTCGCCAAGGCTTTGATGTGGTGCTGCAACCAGCACAGTTTACCTATCTCGACATGACCCAAGATTATGCACCGGAAGAACCGGGCGTAGATTGGGCTGCCGTTATCCCCTTAGAACAAGCTTATACCTACGAAGCCCTCGCAGAGATATCCGACACAGATCCAATTCGTAAGCGGATCCGCGGAATTCAGTGTGCTTTATGGTGTGAGATCGTTACCAATCAAAAGCGCATGGATTACATGGTATTTCCAAGAATTAGCGCTTTAGCTGAAGGATGTTGGACACATAAACACAACCGAAACTGGCTAGATTACCTATCTCGCCTAAAGGGCCATCTGCCATTACTCGACAGACTCAATGTTGATTATCGCAACCCTTGGAAAGCTGAATAAAACGAAGCCAAAGCACACTCAAGTCGAGAGCTTGCTTCCCCTGATTAAGGTGCTCAGTCAGATTCGACTCAGCATCATTATTTAAAAATTAGCTGCATAGATGCAGTTTGTTAAAAAGGAAATGACAATGAAATACGGCTATTTCGATAACGATAATCGCGAATACGTCATCACTCGCCCTGATGTACCAGCACCTTGGACCAACTACCTAGGTACTGAAAAGTTTTGTACCGTGATTTCGCACAATGCTGGCGGCTACTCGTTCTACAATTCTCCGGAATACAACCGTGTTACTAAATTCCGTCCAAACGGCACCTTCGACCGTCCAGGGCACTATGTTTACCTGCGTGATGATGAGACGGGCGATTACTGGTCTATCTCTTGGCAGCCTGTGGCAAAGAGCCTAGATGAAGCGAACTACGAAGTTCGTCACGGCCTGTCATACTCAAAATTCAAGTGTGAATACAGTGGTATTACAGCAACCAAAACGTTATTCGTTCCTAAGGGTGAAGATGCGGAAGTTTGGGACGTCGTGCTGAAAAATAACACTGACAAGCCAAGAACCATCAGCACTTTCTCATTTGTTGAGTTCTCGTTCAGCCACATCCAATCGGATAATCAGAACCATCAGATGTCTTTGTACTCTGCGGGTACGTCTTACCAAGAAGGTGTTCTTGAATACGACCTGTACTACAACACTAACGACTTTGAAGGTTTCTACTACCTAGCTTCAACTTTCTCACCAGACAGCTACGACGGCCAACGTGATAACTTCCTTGGCATGTACCGTGATGAAGCGAACCCAATTGCCGTTGAGAACGGTAAATGTTCTAACAGCGCCCAAACCTGTTACAACCACTGTGGTTCTCTGCACAAGCAATTTACGATTCAGCCGGGTGAAGAAGTTCGCTTTGCTTATGTACTAGGTATCGGTAAAGGCAACGGTGAGCGCCTACGTGAAAAGTACCAAGACACAGCTAACGTCGATGCCGCTTTCCAAGGCATCAAAGATCACTGGGACGAGCGTTGCAACAAATTCCAAGTTAAGTCTCCAAACGAAGGCTTAGACACCATGATCAACACATGGACGCTATACCAAGCCGAAACCTGTGTGGTTTGGTCTCGCTTTGCATCCTTCATTGAAGTGGGTGGTCGTACTGGCCTTGGTTACCGTGATACTGCGCAAGATGCCATCTCAGTACCTCATGCCAACCCACAAATGACCAAGAAACGTATTATCGACCTGCTTCGCGGCCAAGTGAAAGCGGGCTACGGTCTACACTTGTTCGATCCTGACTGGTTCGATCCAGAAAAAGCAGATGTTGAACCTTCAAAATCGCCAACGGTTGTTCCAACGCCTTCAGACGACGATAAGATCCATGGCATTGAAGACACCTGTTCTGATGATCACTTATGGATCGTTCCGACCATCATCAAATATGTAATGGAAACCGGTGAACACGACTTCTTTGATGAAGTGATCCCATACGCAGACGGTGGCGAAGCGACCGTTTACGAACACATGAAAGCGGCACTGAACTTCTCTGCTGAATACGTGGGTCAAACGGGCATTTGTAAGGGCCTTCGTGCAGACTGGAATGACTGTTTAAACCTAGGTGGCGGTGAGTCGTCAATGGTTTCATTCCTACACTTCTGGGCTCTACAAGAATTCCTAGACCTGGCTAAGTTCCGTAATAACGATGCTGACGTTACTAAATACACAGAAATGGCCGCGAACGTACGTGAAGCCTGTGAAACACACCTATGGGATGACGAAGGTGGCTGGTACATCCGTGGTCTAACAAAAAATGGCGACAAGATCGGTACCGCTCAACAAGCTGAAGGTCGTGTACACCTTGAGTCAAACACGCTAGCGGTTCTATCTGGCGCGGTTTCTCAAGAGCGTGGCGAGAAAGCGATGGACGCTGTTGATGAGAACCTATTCTCTGAATACGGCTTGCACCTAAATTCTCCTTCATTCGCAACACCAAACGATGATATCGGCTTTGTGACTCGCGTTTATCAAGGCGTAAAAGAGAATGGCGCAATCTTCTCTCACCCGAACCCATGGGCTTGGGTAGCAGAAGCGAAGCTAGGTCGTGGTGACCGTGCGATGAAGTTCTACGACGCACTGAACCCGTACAACCAAAACGACATGATTGAAACACGTTACGCAGAACCCTACTCGTACGTGCAGTTCATCATGGGTAAAGATCATCAAGACCATGGTCGTGCAAACCACCCTTGGTTAACGGGTACCTCTGGTTGGGCTTACTTCGCGGTAACCAACTTTATTCTTGGTGTTCGCACAGGCTTTGAAGGATTAACAGTCGATCCTTGTATCCCGACTGATTGGCCGGAATTCGAGGTTACTCGTCAATGGCGTGGCGCGACTTACAACATCACAGTGCAAAACCCGAATGCAGTAAGCAAAGGGGTTACCTCTATCACTATCAACGGTGAGTCAGTTGAAGGTGCAATCCCAGTACAAGCAGAAGGCAGCGTGAACGATGTTGTCGTTGTTCTAGGCTAGTCACTTAATTTAACGAACAGCTCTTGCCTCAAGTCTTTATCGACTTGAGGCAATGAGACTAAAAGGATTTTCTAATGATTAAATTTGGTACAGGTGGCTGGCGCGCTTTCATTGGTGAAGAATTCACCAGAGACAATGTTCGCCTTGTAGCGCAAGCGCTCGCTAACATCATCAATAATGAAGATGCAGCCAAAAATGGCTTCGTTATCGGCTATGACCGTCGCTTCCTTTCAGATAAAGCGGCATGCTGGTTTGCAGAAGTACTTGCGGCGAACAACATCAAAGTAAGCTTCATTGATAAGTTCGTTCCAACACCTATCGTGATGTTCCAAGCAAAAGAGATGGGATGTATTTACTCTGCGTGTATTACCGCTTCTCACAACCCAGCGGACTATAACGGCATAAAGATCTTCATTGAAGGTGGACGCGATGCTGACGAGATCATCACAGAGAAGATCGAACAGCAAATCGCAACACTGACCAACGAAGATGTTATACGAGTCGATTTCGAACAAGCGTTAAACGACAAAGAAATCGAGATCATCAACCCGATGAACGACTTTGTTGATTCAATCATCAACTTCATTGATATCGACTCGATAAAGAAAGCCAACCTGCGCGTACTGATTGACCCAATGTTTGGTGTTGCGAAAAATGCTCTGCAAACCGTACTGATCAACGGTCGCTGTGATGTCGACGTAATCAACGATGGTAAGAACCCAGATTTCGGCGGTCTTATGCCGTCCCCAAATGCAGCAACGCTATACCGCCTAAAACATTTAGTGGCAGCTGAAGGCTATGACATTGGTATTGGTACTGATGGCGATGCCGACCGTTTAGGCATCATTGATGAGAAAGGTCACTTTATTCATCCTAACGAAGTGCTACTCCTACTTTACTACTACTTACTGGAATACAAAGGCTGGAAGGGCTCTGTCGTTCGTAACATCGCCACCACGCATCTACTCGACAAAGTAGCGGCAGATAATGGTGAGAAGAGCTTTGAGGTTCCTGTAGGCTTTAAGCATATCAGCTCTCAAATGGAAGCAGATGATTCACTGATTGGTGGTGAAAGCTCGGGAGGTTTAACCATTCGAGGTCATATCAAAGGTAAGGATGGCGTATTTGCTTCAAGCTTACTGGTTGAGATGATCAGTGTAACAGGTAAAAAGTTATCTGAGTTACTTGATGAAATCTACTCTAAGTATGGCTATGCCTACACGGCAGAAGGAGATTGCCAGTTTAAGCCTTCAGAGAAAGAAGCGCTCTACACCAAGATTTACGTAGAGAAGCAACTGCCTGAATTTGAATACGAAATTGAAAAAGTTAGCTATGAAGATGGTGCCAAAGTGTACTTCAAGAATGGCGGATGGGTCATTGCTCGCTTCTCCGGAACAGAGCCGTTACTGCGAATCTTCGCAGAAATGGAAGATAAAGACACTGCAGAACGTGTTCTTCAAAAAGTGAAAGACTTCCTCTCTCTATAGATTTATAGAGTGCAGCAGTTTTGAATGGGACTTAACAAACCACTGCCTTGTTAAAGCCTGTAGGTGAAGAACTCTTGCCCAGTACTCTGTATCAAAGTGCTGGGCTTTTTTACGAATGTATTTTACTTTTCGGCAGAACGATACTTACTGCGTATCATTAAAACGCCAATACACCTTTGGTATCTACTTTGACGGTGACTGGCATACCAACACCTAGAGCCTCAGAAGACGTTGCTAACAGTTTCTGACCGTTAGCTTCAATCACATAACGACAGTGGTCGCCCATAAATTGTTGTTCCAACACGGACAGGTTACTGTCGACATCATGACTCGCCACTATATGCTGTGGTCTTAGTAACAACGCACATTCCGCTCCCACTTCGATTTGAGTTTGTGCTTTCGCTTCTATCAGACCCAAGCTCGTTTCAAATTCATTATCTGAAATACGCTGTGCATTCAAGTAGCTACCACCACCTAAGAAATCAGCAACAAACTTACTCGATGGGTGGAAGTACAACTCAGATGCTGAACCATATTGCTCAATCACACCATGGTTCATTACCGCCATTTTATCTGAAAAAGCGAATGCTTCTTCACGGCTGTGCGTTACAAAAATAGCAGTAACACCCTGCTTTTTAAATATTTTACGAATCTGAGAGATCAACTCATGGCGAACTTGAGTATCAATATTTGAGAAGGGTTCATCCAATAATAATAAGTCTGGCTTGTACGCTAAAGAACGAGCAATCGCTACGCGCTGCTGTTGACCACCAGAAAGTTGATGTGGGTATCGGTCACCGAATTCATCTAAGTGAACTAGCTCCAACATCTCTTGAACTTTCTCTTTCTTTTGCTGTTCAGAAAGACCTTTGAGGCCAAAGCAGATATTCTGGTTTACCGTCAAGTGCGGAAACAGGGCGTAATCTTGAAAGATCATTCCGATGTTTCTCTGCTCAGGTGGTAACCAGTTGTCTCCATCGTCGATGGTTTGACAGTTCAAGCTCATGACGCCACTACTCAATGGAAGCAAGCCGGCAATCGCTTTAAGCAGCGTAGTCTTACCACAACCACTGGCACCAAGCAGACAAACAATTTCACCATGCTCAACTTCTAAAGAAAGAGATTCCAAAATAGTTTGGGACTCGTACTTACAAGTCAGATCTTTAATTGATAATGCACAACTCATTAGTGTTTCTGCTCCAAGGAACGGTTTACGATGATCAGCGGAATTAAACCCACCAAGACTAACAACACAGCAGGCATGGCTGCTAATTCAAGGTGCTCATCTGACGCATAGTTATAAACATAAGTCGCGAGCGTTTCGAAATTAAAAGGACGCAGCAACAATGCCGCATTTAACTCTTTCATTGATTCGATAAACACCAATAATCCGGCGATCAATGCGCCTCGTTTAATCAAAGGTAAATGAACACGACGTAACATCTGGTTGGTATTGCAGCCCATTGTTTTAGATGCCATATCCAATGAAGGAGAAACTTTACTCAAGCTACTTTCAATGCTGCCAATTGCAACCGCTGAAAAACGCACGACCATGGCAAAGATAAGTGCAAACATAGAACCAGAGAAGATCAAACCTGGTCCTGTCCATTCCATCACTTTTGCAATATCGTTGACTAAATGATCCATAAACAAAACTGGGACCATCACACCAATGGCTAACACTGTGCCTGGAACGGCATAGCCCATGGAAGCGATACGCATATAAGCCTGATTTTTCTTACTTGGACTAACACGTTGATTGAAGTTCACAATCAAAGCAATAACGACACCAATAATTGCAGCAACTACCGAAACATAAAGGCTATTAACGGCATACTCTCTAAATTCAGGGGTCCAGCTTTGAGCAAAATATTTGTAGGCATAAATCATTAACTGGGCAAGAGGGAACAAGAATGCGACACACACCAACCCCCAGCACCAAAACAATGCTAACCACTTCTTCCAACCGGAAAGGTCGTAACGAAAATCTTCACGACTACTGAATTGATTCTGGAATAATTTCTGTTTGCGACGGCTATAGCGCTCTGAACTCAATAGTAGGATCACGATAATCAGCATAATCGCCGATATTTTCGCAGCAGCCGTTAAGCTTGAGTAACCTAACCAAGTATCGTAAACCGCAGTCGTTAAGGTATTGACTGCAAAGTAACTTACGGTACCAAAGTCACCAATGGTTTCCATTGCAACCAGTGATAGCCCGACCGCCATTGATGGACGAACAAGCGGCAAGGAAATACGACGAAAGCTTTCCCAAGGTGAACACTTTAACAACCGAGCGGATTGCAATAAGGAGACGTTTTGCTCCATAAAAGCCGCGCGGCATAGCAAATAAACATAGGGGTAGAGAACAAGTGACAGAACAATAATAGCTCCGAACAAGGTTCTAATGTCTGGGAACCAGTACTCTCCGGGCCCCCAGCCTGTTAAATCTCGTAGCAGAATTTGAACCGGACCAGCAAAGTCGAACCAATCGGTAAAGATATACCCGACAATATAGCCTGGCATGGCTAATGGCAGCACTAACGCCCACTGTAAAACGCGCTCTCCTGGAACACGGCACATTGCCATAATCCAAGCTGACGGAATACCAAAAGCCAAAGACAGGAATAAGGTTCCTATGAGTAAAACCACCGTATTATAAGTATAGGTGGGCATTACTGTGGACATAAGATGAGAAAATAGCTCATCTGTTTCTCCAACAGCAGTCGTAAAAATCGCTAAAATCGGTAAAACCAGCAATACAGCAATGATGCAGCTACTGGTGTTCCATAAATAATTCTTTTCTTTCATCGCCTAACTACAACGAGGCTTAATGAAACACAAATGCATTTGCAAATACATCTCATATCCTTTTAATGGGGGGTTATTTATACCCATATACTGTAATGACTTCAAGGTGAGATGCTCATAACTCTGGGGATTAACGGGGAGCTTTGTATCAAAAAGTGATTTTCCAAAACAAAACAACCCCAAGTTACCGAAATGGCGACTTGAGGCTGTCATTTTACTTGGGCCGAAGCCTACAGTAAAAAATTATAGATCGAACTTAACTTCGTCTAGTAGCTTGATTGCAGCTGCGTGGTGGTCAGCAATCTGGTCTAGAGAAATTGTATCAGCTTTGAATTCCCCCCAAGAAGCAACAAGCTCTGAAGGTTTAACATCAGCTTTAACTGGGTATTCGTAGTTCACTTCTGCGTACATGCCTTGCGCCACGTCACCAGATAGGAATTCCATTAGCTTAACCGCGTTCTCTTTATTTGGAGAGAATTTAGCCATTGCCATACCAGAGATATTTACGTGAGTACCTGTTGTCTCTTGGTTAGGGAAGTTAAGGTAAACAGCGTCAGCCCAAGCTTTTTGCTCTTTATCGTTAACCATCTTACCTAGGTAGTAGCTGTTACCAAGAGAAACGTCACATAGACCTTCTTTGATCGCTTTAACTTGTGCACGGTCATTACCTTGAGGCTTACGTGCTAGGTTTGCTTTTACGCCTTCTAGCCATTCTTTCGTTTCAGCTTCACCTTTGTGAGCAATCATCGAAGATACTAGAGAAACGTTGTATGGGTGCTTACCACTACGTGTACAGATTTTACCTTTGAATTCTGGCTTAGCTAGATCAGCGTAAGTGAAATCTTCACCTAGACGACCAACACGGTCACGAGAAGAGTAAACGCTACGTGTACGAGTTGTTAGAGCGAACCACTCGTTAGCTGTGTCTTGGTATTGAGCTGGGATATTCTTTTCTAGAACATCACTTTCTACAGCTTGAACTAAACCTTTTTCAGTTAGCTCAGATAGACGGCTGATATCAACAGTTAATACCACATCTGCTGGGCTGTATTCGCCCTCTTGAGCTAGCTTCTCTGCTAAACCTTTCTTAGCAAACTTAACATTCACCTCGATGCCTGTCTCTTTCGTGAACTCATCAAACATAGGTTCAACAAGGAAAGGTTGACGGTAAGAGTATACGTTTACTTCTTCAGCAGCGATTGCAGCCGTTGGTGCGATTGCGCTACATGCTAGAGCTGAAAGAGTTAGCAATTTTTTCATTGGTAAAGTCCTTTATATCGAAATGATAATCTATATCAGTTGCGTTATTATATTTATTAAAATATTAATTTCAATGATAGAGCACAAAAAAACCTGCTCATGAGAGCAGGTTTCAAGTGGGTAATATGTAAATATTTGTAAATTATGGATTAATACATAATGTTCTATTTTACAGACACAAACTCTGGATAGGCGCCGACACCACAATCGTGCATGTCCATACCTTCAAGTTCTTCATCTTCAGTTACTCGGATACCGATTGTTGCTTTAAGCACTGCCCATACCGCTAGGCTAGCACCGAATACCCATGCAAAGATTACTGCTGCACCCAATAGTTGAGCACCAAACGTTGCATCAGCATTGCTTAGTGGCACAGCCATTAGACCGAAGAAACCACACACACCGTGTACCGATATAGCACCTACTGGATCATCAATCTTAGCTTTGTCTAGAGCGATGATGCTGAATACAACCAATGCACCAGATACAGAACCAATCGCTACAGCAAATAGAGGTGATGGTGATAGAGGGTCTGCAGTGATTGCTACTAGGCCAGCTAACGCGCCGTTAAGAATCATTGTTAGGTCTGCTTTACCCCAAGTTGTTTTGCATACTAGTAGTGCTGCAATCGCACCTGCTGCTGCTGCTGCGTTGGTGTTAAGGAAGATTTGACCTACTGCTGTTGCGTTCTCAAAATCCGAAACCATTAGTTGAGAACCGCCGTTGAAACCGAACCAACCAAACCAAAGGATAAATGTACCTAGCGTTGCCAGTGGCATATTTGAACCTGGAATCGGGTAGATTTCACCGTTCTTACCATATTTACCTTTACGAGCACCCAGTAGAAGCACACCCGCTAAGGCTGCTGAAGCACCAGCCATATGTACGATACCTGAACCAGCAAAGTCACTGAAGCCGGCTTCTGATAGGAAACCACCGCCCCAAGTCCAGTAACCTTCCATTGGGTAGATGAATGCTGTTAGCACGACAGAGAAGATAAGGAATGACCAAAGTTTCATTCGCTCAGCAACCGCGCCAGATACCACAGACATTGCTGTTGCAACGAAAACGACTTGGAAGAAGAAGTCTGATTCTAATGAGTGGTCTGCACCTTCACCTTGAGTACCAATCAGAGTACCAAATGACGGTAACCAGCCACCTTCGCCGTTATCGACATACATAATGTTGTAACCAACGACTAAGAAAGTCGTACAAGCAATCGCGTACAAACAAATGTTCTTAGTTAAAATTTCTGTGGTGTTCTTCGAACGAACGAGACCAGCTTCTAACATCGCGAAGCCTGCAGCCATCCACATGACCAACGCACCTGAAATGAGGAAGAAAAAAGTGTCTAGTGCGTAACGTAGTTCCATTACTGTTGTTGTAAGTTCCATATTAAAGTCTCCAGTCCTTGTAATTCTTTAAAGTGCTTCAGCATCCATTTCACTGGTACGAATTCGTACGGCTTGGCTTAGGTCATACACAAAAATTTTGCCATCGCCGATTTTTCCGGTGTGTGCCGCTTGGCTAATCGCTTCAACAACTCGGTCAACATTTTCAGCTTGGGTTGCAATCTCTAACTTTACCTTTGGTAGGAAGTCCACTTGGTACTCTGCACCACGATACAATTCAGTGTGCCCCTTCTGACGACCAAAGCCTTTCACTTCAGAAACGGTCATACCTTCAATACCAACATCAGAGAGCGCTTCGCGTACATCGTCTAATTTGAACGGCTTTACAATGGCATTTATTAATTTCATATTCTTTCCTTAAATTCTTCACTTAATCCGTTAATACTCTTATTACAATCCAAGTAGCGTGCCAAAAAGTTAAGTTATTGATTTCAAATGAAATGGAAATAATACCGTTTTAGAAAAGAAAAAGGCCGCACCAATATGGTGCGGCCTTTTCACTATCTTAATGCGCTGCATTGTCGTTGCTCTAGTTTTGGGCAACGGAGCCTTCAAAGCTCTGAATGACTAATAAATAGGTGTCAGGACTAGTAACCTAAAAAATCAATCCAACGTTCGATGAGCAACTCGAAATCGTCAATTCCGCAGCTTGCTTCGCTTTCACAATTATAGAAATCGAACTCACTACCCTCTTCCATCTCTTGTTCGTGCCCTAGCACATTTTCTTGAATCGTTACGTCGTCTTCATTGATCGCTAGGCTGATCTCTTTGCCTAGTAGCGTCACTTCATTGCTCAGATCTTGTCGAGATTGCTCAATCAACGCCATCACATGATCCAGTTTCTGCTTATCTTTTCCGATCTCTTCTTGAAGCCAGCGGCCAACAATTTCATGACCCATGCTGCACTTTACATAGTACTCGCCCATTAAAGTGTTTCGTGTAAATTCAAATTCCATAAAGGCTCCGCGCACTAATGACAGATAGGGTAAAAAATGAGGCGAGAGTATATAGCGAAGTCATCAAGAGATCGAGTCGCTCGTTGTCCAGCATTCAGACATAAAAAAACGCCTTCTACGAATAGAAGGCGTTCTGTCTGTATCTTACTCAGTCAACGATTAAGCTGGTTCTTGGAAGATAACCGTGTCTGCTTTATCCGTGTACTGACCCATTTTATGGAAATTCAGGTAACGGTATGTATCAGCAGCGGTTGCATTGATCTTCTCAGCGTACGCTAAGTACTCTTCTTTAGTTGGGATACGACCAAGAATCGCACCAACAGCAGAAAGTTCAGCAGAAGCTAGATAAACGTTCGCACCATTACCTAAACGGTTCGGGAAGTTACGAGTAGACGTAGACATAACCGTCGAAGCATCAGCAACACGAGCTTGGTTACCCATACATAATGAACAACCCGGAGTTTCAATACGAACCCCAGCACGACCGAAGATGCCGTAGTAGCCTTCTTCTGTCAGTTGGTCTTTATCCATCTTAGTTGGCGGAGCAACCCATAGGCGAGTATTTAAAGAGCCATTAAACTCTTCTAGCATCTTACCTGCAGCACGGAAGTGACCGATGTTGGTCATACAAGAACCGATGAACACTTCTTGAATCTCAGTGCCTTGAACGTCAGAAAGAAGACGAGCATCATCTGGATCGTTTGGCGCACATAGGATTGGTTGATCGATGTCAGCAAGATCAATCTCGATAACGTGCGCGTATTCCGCATCTGAATCAGCAGATAGCAACTCAGGGTTCGCTAACCACTCTTCCATTGCCGTGATACGACGCTCAATCGTACGAACATCACCGTAACCTTCAGCGATCATCCACTTAAGCATAACGATATTCGAGTTCAGGTACTCATCGATAGACTCTTGAGATAGCTTAACCGTACAACCTGCCGCAGAACGCTCTGCTGATGCATCTGAAAGTTCAAATGCTTGCTCAACAGATAGGTGCTCAACACCTTCGATTTCTAGTACACGACCAGAGAACTCATTGATCTTTCCTGCTTTCTCTACCGTTAGTAGACCTTGCTTGATACCGTAAAGCGGAATTGCATGTACTAGGTCACGTAGCGTGATACCTGGCTGCATTTCACCTTTAAAGCGAACCAAGATTGATTCAGGCATATCAAGAGGCATAACACCTGTTGCTGCAGCAAATGCTACTAAGCCAGAACCCGCAGGGAATGAAATACCTAGAGGGAAACGAGTATGCGAGTCACCACCTGTACCTACAGTATCAGGAAGAAGCATACGGTTTAACCATGAGTGGATAACACCATCACCCGGACGAAGTGAAACACCTGCACGGTTCATGATGAAATCAGGCAGTGTATGGTGAGTGTTTACATCAACTGGTTTCGGGTATGCAGATGTGTGACAGAAAGACTGCATCACAAGATCCGCAGAGAAGCCAAGACAAGCCAGATCTTTCAGCTCATCACGCGTCATAGGACCCGTAGTATCTTGAGAACCCACTGTCGTCATTTTAGGTTCGCAGTACTGACCCGCACGCACACCTTCAACGCCACACGCTTTACCTACCATCTTCTGAGCTAATGTGTAGCCTTTATCAGAAGCAGAAGGATCGATTGGTTTAGCAAACAGATCGGTTTCAGCTAGGCCTAGAGCATCACGAGCACGACCCGTTAGGCCACGACCAATGATCAGTGGAATACGGCCACCAGCACGCACTTCATCAAGAAGTACTTTGCTTAGCTCAAAGTTTGAAATCACAGAACCGTTCTTGTGAACAACACCTTCGTACGGGTAGATATCAATGACATCGCCCATGTTCATGTCTTGTACGTTCAGTTCAATGGGTAGTGCGCCTGAATCTTCCATTGTGTTGTAGAAGATTGGTGCAATTTTACCACCCAGACAAACACCGCCAGTACGCTTGTTTGGTACGAATGGGATATCTTCACCCATAAACCAAAGTACTGAGTTTGTTGCCGATTTACGTGAAGAACCTGTACCAACAACATCACCAACGTAAGCCAGTGGAATGCCGTCTTTTTGCATTTCTTCAATTTGATTGATTGGACCAACGCTACCCTGTTCATCAGGAGTAATGCCATCACGTTCCATCTTCAGCATCGCTTTCGCGTGCACTGGGATATCAGGACGTGACCATGCATCAGGCGCTGGTGATAAGTCATCAGTGTTAGTTTCACCGGTAACTTTAAATACTTTAACGGTGATCTTTTCCGCTACTTTGTTTTTCGCTGTAAACCATTCAGCATCAGCCCAAGATTGAAGTACTTGTTGTGCTGAAGCATTACCTGCTTTCGCTTTATCTTCTACATCGTAAAACGCATCGAACATCAGTAGAGTATGAGACAGGGCTTTAACTGCGATTGGAGCAAGCTCAGCATCGTCTAACAGAGACACTAGAGACTCGATGTTGTAACCACCTTGCATAGTACCAAGCAGTTGTGCAGCTTTTGCTTTGCTTACTAGTGGAGAAGCTACTTCACCTTTAGTGATAGCCGTAAGGAAGCCAGCTTTTACGTAAGCAGCTTCATCTACACCCGGTGGAATGCGATTTTCTAGTAGGTCAAGAATGATTTCTTCTTCACCTTGAGGTGGATTCTTTAGAAGTTCAACTAGGCCAGCGACTTGCTCAGCATCTAGTGGTCTTGGGACAACTCCCTCGGCAGCACGTTCTTCGACGTGTTTACGGTAGGCTTCAAGCACGACTTTTTTCCTCTCATTGCGGTTCACTTCTTACCTTCATAATTATTAGTAAAATAAAGAAGCGAACATCCTTGGAAACTTGGCTCTCCATTGCCATTTTTGTCATTCAATTTGTATTGATGAGCGGCATCATAGAGGCCAAACTGTGGGCGGTAGAATAGCAAATTTAACGTTAAATTAAAATCTTATCATTTTGACCAACATAGCAAGTTAAGACGAAAGTCCCACTATTTTTGCCTATTTACGCAGTTAAACGGTGACTCTACGCATGATTATTTGTAGGAAGTACCGACAATCAGATACACCGAATCAAAGTTATCTTCGGTTCGACCATAAGCTAATATGATCGGCCCGATGGGTGAGTCGACACCCGCAAAAACAGAGCCTGCAGTATACATTGGAGCTTCATCCAGTTTTAAGTCATTGTTCGACCAAACACCACCATGTTCAATAGAGGCACCCACGTAGAACGGTGATTCAAAGAGGCCGAAGTCATTTTCAAACCACTTATAACGGTAGATCAAACTGGTGTAAGCTAAGTTCTGACCGATCAAACTATTTCTTGGAATACCGGATAGATTGAGGAACCCTCCTAACTCTTTCGGATCAATCGGAAAGACTGAGTTTTTACTTTCTACGATGCCGTAATCAACCTTTGCGACTAAAGTATGCTTTTCAATGCTTTGTGCTGCCATAAAATTGGCCGAAAGTTCAAAGACTGTATCACTCTCAGAAGAGAAATCTGAACCACCATTAGAGCTCTCATTCTCAAAATCGTCATGAGAGATAAGGTATTCTAAATCGACAAAATAACCTTCGGTAGGAAGACTGAAGTTATCCAAAGTATCCAATCTATAACTGGCAAAGGCACCAATACGTTTATAGCCACCACTTCCTAGTGAAGGTAATGATGCCACCTCAATACTGCCATCGGTATAACGTGCACCAAATTTCAGCTCTTGCCACAATGTCGGTTGATAGCCCAATGCAAATTCACTCAGATACTCTTGATAAGACATTGGTAAGTAGTCTTTGGTTGCATCCAGTGTAGGTTCTCCAATCTCGCCGATTCCTGCTGGCAGGTTTCGATTCTGGTTGCTGTAAGCAATAGACACAGATGTGAACAACTTTTGACTCGAAAAGAATGGTGAGAAGAGTTCCGCCTCAATGCGTTTGTCCGTTCCCATCTCGATATTAGTTCTTAGCTCTGCACCATGCTTATTAATATCGGTAAAGTTGGCAGAGACACCGAGCGAGTACTGGCTGGTTGTAGAGAAATCATCTTCAAGAAAGAATCGAAAATTGAGGTAGTTTGGACCCCAAGATTTTTCGTTCACATCGACCAGCAGTTGATCCTCACCATCAACATTTTCAAATTCATAAGTAACCAACTCGAACCGATCTAAGGCATAAAGATCTTTCACTTTAGATTCGATTTCACTGGTTTTAATAACCTGACCAGAATCGAGGTTTAAACGATTTTCGATTAACTTATCTGAATAGTGGGTGTTGTTGTTAATAATAACTCTATCAACGACAGTCTGGTCGCCATGTTTTAGCTGCTTTCGAGCTTGCTGTTTCTGATCAATATACTTTTGATAGTCTGCGTTAGAGAGCGCCAACTTAGAAAGCTGATCCGTATACTGCCTTGTTGCTTCGTATCCAGCATGATAAGCCGTCGGCATTTTATCGAACTCGGTGGTCTCCATTTGCCCAACATCAGGACGTAGGAAAAAATCATCGTCTGTTAACGTCGCGGCTTGCTCTTGAGTGCTGCGTTGAACAAGGTAATTAGAGAGTTGGTCTGCTGCGGCTAAAAAGTTAGTGAAGTCTTCTTTGCTTTTGTAGTTAGTACTGATATCAATCGCAATAACTATGTCAGCCCCCATCGCTCTAGCAACATCAACAGGCATGTTATTGGTGACACCACCATCGACCAACATTCGCCCATCAACTTCATAAGGAGGAAGTGCTCCAGGTACTGACATACTCGCCATCATCGCATCAACAAGGTGACCATGATCGATCACGACTTCTTCAAGGTCGATAATATCGGTTGCGACAGAGCGATATGGAATAGCGAGGCTGTCGAAAGAATCGAGGGGAGATAAATTACCAGTGGTCTCGCGCAGAATACGCAACATATTCTGACCTTGAACCACACCTTTTCTGGCTTTGATTTCGCCCCAACCTAAACCGAGATCGGTATTCAGTTGATAACGGTCTTCATATTCTTTGTCTCGCACACGGCGATCACTACGGTTAACGCGATCGCGATAACCACGATTCCAATCAACCGTATAAATAAAGCTCTCGATCTCATCAGCGCTCATCCCTGTCGCATAAAGACCACCAACGTATGCGCCCATGCTGGTACCGGTAATGTAATCAACCGGAATTTGCATCTCTTCTAGGGCTTTAAGCACACCGATGTGAGCTGCACCTTTTGCCCCACCACCAGCAAGAACGACAGCAACGGTTGGCCTTTTATGAGCTTGTTTAAGTTCAACATGTTCTGATGAATCAACCTGTGCTGCAGTAGCGGCAAACAGTTGAAAACTGATCACAGTACCGACAATACCCAAGCTACTCACTAACCAACGAGAAATCATTATCTAAACTATCCTTGTCATTCTTTTCTGTTATGACTTTACCACTGAAAAAGCTTCTTTAGCCACTGTTTTGGTTGACTTTCACAGCCCTTTTTAATGCTGCCACTTTCATCCCAGACCGGCAATTTGACTGTACCACCACAGTCAAACTCTAACGCCCCTTCAGAAGTTCGAGTAAAGCTAGCGGTCGCAATTCCTGTTGGCCAAGGCAGTAATAGTTGTTCAGGCGTTCTTTGCTTCAGATAATCGGCATAGACACGCAACGCACCGCTAGAACCGGTTAGTTTAGTCGGTTTATTATCATCTCGGCCTAACCAAATCGTCGTGACTTCACGACCATCAACACCCACGAACCAACTGTCACGGCTGTCATTACTTGTGCCCGTTTTACCAGCTAACCCAGCCCATGCAAACTGACCTTGTAAGAAACGACCTGTACCTTCCGATACACCCCGCTTCATCGCATAGGTTGTTAACCAAGCTGCCTGCTGGTCAACGCTTTGCGATACACGAGGAATCGATTGATACAGAACTTCGCCATCATTATCAACAACAGAACGAAGTGCAGACAAAGGCGCAATGCGACCAGAGTTGGTAATGGTTTGGTACATCTGAGCAACTTGGAACGGAGTCAGTGAGAACGAACCCAAAAACATCGACGGTACTGGGCGAATCTCATTTTTATCGACACCCAGCTTACCAATGGTGTCCGAGACGCTATCAATGCCTAACTGCATGCCTAAACGAACGGTAGGTACGTTATAAGACTTAGAAAGCGCCACATACAAGGGCACATCGCCACGGAACTTACGATCGAAGTTTCTTGGGCTCCATACGCTGCCCTTACTACCTTTCAAGCTCAGTGGGGTGTCCTTCAATGTTGTCGCCAACGTATACTTCTGAGGTTGTTCCAATGCGGTTAAGTAGATGGCAGGCTTAACCAAAGAACCAATAGGGCGACTCGCATTCAAAGCACGGTTAAAACCATCGTAACCGGTACGTTTACCACCAACCATCGCTCGGATTTCACCAGTATTGCGATCCACGGCAATCGCTGCGGCTTCCAGTTTGTTACCTGCCGTTTTCGATAAATCAGGCACTTTACGAGCAATCGACTTTTCTAACTTGTCTTGGGAAACGGGATCCAGAGAGGTAAAGACTCGAATCCCTTTTTTCGCTTCAAATCGATCGCCTACATACTTCTTAAGCTCAATGTTTACTTGCTGGAAGTAAGCTGGCTGACGACTAGCAATACGTGGATTGTCTTGAATATCCAAATCACGACTCGCCGCTTCTTCGTATTGTCGCGGAGTTAATATGTCTTGCTGCATCAATAAGCGAAGAACCAGATCGCGTCGAGTCTTAGCACGCTCAGGGTAACGAACCGGATTGTAATACGAAGGGCCTTTCACCATACCCACCAGCAATGCTAGTTGATCGATGCGGAGCTCTTGAATAGGTTGACCGAAATACAAACGAGATGCCAAGCCGAAACCATGAATCGCTTGCCCACCATTTTGCCCAAGGTAAACCTCGTTTAAGTAAGCCTCTAGAATACGGTCTTTGCTGTAACGATGGTCCAAGATAAGCGCAATGTAGGCTTCACGAACCTTACGCCACAATGTACGTTCACTGGACAAGAACAGGTTTTTTGCCAGCTGTTGTGTCAGCGTACTACCCCCCTGTACCGTTCGCCCAGCTTTGACGTTAACGACCATTGCACGAGCGATTGCTAATGGCGATACCCCATCGTGTTGATAGAAGCTTCGGTCTTCAGTTGCTAATAAGGCATCAACCATCACTTCTGGGAACTGATTACGTTTTAAGAACAGGCGTTGCTCATCGTTACTTTTTTCAAGCATACCCAACATTTTCGGCTCAACACGTAGATAGCCCATGTCGCCTTTCTTCTCTAGCGACTGTATACGAGTTAACTCGTTACCGTTGAAATGCAGCATTACATGACGATCCGCTTCAGGTCCATCGACAAACTCGAACGGACGACGAATCATTTCAATCTTGGTTGAAGAAGAAGAGTACTCACCTGGGTGACGAGGAGAATTCACTTTACGGTAATTAAGTACATCCAGTTCATTCTTAACCTGTACCACACTCACCGCAGTCCCCGGAGACAGATCCAACACACGAGCATAAACAACGGTTGGCAGATCAAAAAGCTGACCTTCAAAACGCTGCTTAACCACTGAATCCAGATAAATACCGACGAACAACAGCAATGCGGCAAGTGCTAAGCCAGCTTTCCAAGAAATGCCCCACAGAATCTTCAACCAACCTCTCTTGCCAGACGGCTTAGCCTTAGGTTTAGTCTTTTTCGCTGCTGATCTTGGCTTTCTAGGCTTGCCTTTGGTCGCTGGTGACTTCTTTGCTGGCGCTTTTTTAGGTGGTGCCTTTTTTGGCGTTAACATTTTGGTCATCATCGGTTCAACTGTCGTTTGGTTTTAGTGGTTGCTACATGATTAGCAGGGTCATCCGGCCAAGGATGTTTTGGGTAACGGCCTTTCATCTCTTTTTGTACTTCTTTGTACGCGCCAGCCCAAAAGCCGGCTAAATCCTGAGTAATTTGCAGTGGTCGTTGCGCAGGAGAAAGCAACTCAAGCACCACCTTTTTACGCCCTTGGGCAATCAAGGGGGAATCTTGCTCACCAAAGACTTCCTGCATTCGAACAGAGATCATTGGCTCAGATTTATATTGATAACGAATCGACTTCTTACTGCCCGTTGGCATCAGGTAATTAGTCGGTAGCCATTGATCTATTTCTTGATTCAGAGGCCAGCCAAGATAAGCCGACAATGCTTGTTCAATCGATACATTCGACAGCCCTTTGGCTGACTTAATGCCATTCAGATAGGGTGATAGCCACTCATCAAGATGTTCAATCAAACTCGCATCATCCATCGCTGGCCAATCATGCTCTGGCATCCAAAGCAGTGCGCAGCGTACACGCTCAACGAGCTGTTTAGCTGAAGACGTCCAATGTAAGCGCTCCAGTCCGCAGCGAGCGATATAATTGAGTAGCGCTTGGCTCGCCTGATTCGCATCGGGTTCTGGTAAAGCTTTGGTGCTGATAATCAACTTCCCCAAAGACACTCGCTGCTCTGCCACTAAGCGACCACGTTTCTCATCCCAATCGGCGTAATCGGAACACACAAACAGTTTTGGAAATTCAACTTCTAGCTGCGCAATATCAACCGCGGTAGCTAAGAAAACTTGACTGGCTCGCCCTGTGCTGCGCATCAAATCAATCACAACGATATAGTCATTATTCGCCAATGGATCATCATCACGAACTTCAGCACCGTGACCATTCGCCAGAAGAAAAGCACAGCTGCTCGCACTTCTCGCTTGTGCAATTCGGTCTGGGAATGCAAAACAAAGCACTAATGGTAGCAATGATTCGTCAACTTGTGACAAATCTAAGTGATGATTGAGTTTGCTGGCGAGACTTTTCGCTCGCTGCATCACAACACTGTTTTTCGAGTGCTTTCTTTGCTTAAGTCGATGTAGCGAGTGTTGAATATCCGTCACATTGCGTTCCGGATCTTCGAGTAAAGCGGCAGCGACAATCGCGACATTCAACAAGGCTTGGCTGTTTTGTTGCGCTTTGATCAGCATACTAGCGATACGCGGCTCAATGCCTAGGCGCTGGGCTTGCTTACCGATCGAAGTGAACTGCCCATTAGCGTCTAACAGTTCCAGATTTTGTAAGAGTTGCTTACCTTGTTCTGTTGAAGCTTTTGGTGGAACGTCTAACCATTGCAGTTCCTCAGCACTCGCAGCGCCCCATTGCGTCAATTCAGACACCAACGAAGACAAATCAGAATGAAGAATTTCAGGTTCTGGTACAGCAGGTTGCTGCATAAGCTGTGTTTCGCTGTACAAGCGAACACACAAGCCCTCTTCGATTCGCCCTGCTCGACCCGCTCTTTGCTCAGCAGAAGACTGCGAAATTTTCACTTGTTCAAGCTTGGTAATACCGGTTTTCAAATCAAACTTTGCAACTCGTTCTAACCCCGAATCAACCACTAAACGAATCCCCTCAATCGTCAAAGAGGTTTCCGCAATGTTAGTGGCCAATACCACTTTTCGACGCCCTTTCACCGATGGCGCGATCGCTCTCTGCTGCTGTTCAAAACTCAATTGGCCATACAACGGACACACGTCAATATCACTGACAAGTTGCCCAAGTTGTGATTCCACTTGTTTTATCGCCGAGACACCCGGTAAGAAAGCCAAAAGTGAACCCGATTCTTTCTCCATCAGAGATTGAATCACCTTAGCCATTTTAGGTGCTAAATATTCATTCGAGCCTAATGGCTGATAGTAGAAGTCGACAGGGAAAGTTCGGCCTTGCGATTCAACATACTTGGCATCAGGTAACAAAGATTGCAGAGCGTGTTGATCTAAGGTTGCCGACATCACCACCACTTTTAGATCGTCACGCAGCGCATCTTGGATCTCCAAGCTGAACGCCAATGCAGTATCTGCGTGAATGCTGCGTTCATGAAATTCATCAAAGATCACCATATCAACCCCAGTCAATTCAGGGTCGGTTTGGATCATTCTCGTCATGATCCCTTCAGTCACGATTTCCAAGCGAGTCGCACTACTGGTTTTAGATTCACCACGAACCCTAAAACCTGTGCTCTCTCCCACTTTCTCTCCTAGTTGGCTCGCTAAGTAAGTAGCAATATTCCTTGCAGCCAAACGCCTTGGTTCAAGCATAATGATTTTGCCTTGAACGGCATTAGCCTTAACCAACTGTAAAGGGAAGAATGTTGACTTACCGGCACCGGGAGCGGCCTTTAGAATAAGTTGAGTGTGTGTTTGTACGCCAGCGAGCAGATCTGGCATCACAGCTTCTATGGGCAGTTGTGGCAATGGGTGAACCTTGTGGTGTAATGTTGGCAACATTGTACATAAAAACCTACCTCTCTAAATAAGTAATATGCACTTCAATCCTCCATTAGAGCCAGCGACTCTTATTAAACGCTATAAACGCTTTCTCACTGACATCCAACTTCCAGACGGCAGCGAGCGTACTATCCACTGCGCTAACACCGGAGCGATGACAGGATGTGCGACTCCTGGCAATACGGTGTGGTACTCAACGTCAGACAATGCAAAAAGAAAGTACCCAAACAGCTGGGAGATCTCAGAAACAGACAAAGGTCACCGTATTTGTGTAAATACTGCGCGGGCAAACCAGCTAGCGGTGGAAGCAATTGAAAATGGGACTATAGTTGAACTCTTAGGTTATAACGCGTTACGAACCGAAGTGAAATATGGCAGTGAGAATAGTCGCATTGATATTCTGCTTGAAGATAACGAAAAGCCGCCTTGCTATATCGAAGTAAAAAGCGTCACTTTGCTCGACGAAGAAGTGTCAACTAAGCAACAAATATCAACTAAACAACAAGCGTCGACCGAAGGGCAAGGTTTTTTCCCTGATGCAGTGACAACTAGAGGCCAAAAACACCTGCGAGAACTCACAGAAATGGTCGAATCTGGAAGTAGAGCCGTACTTTTATTCACTGTTTTACATTCAGGCATTGAAAAAGTGTCTGCGGCACACCATATAGACGCCAAATATTCGTTATTACTAAAACAAGCACAAGACGCTGGAGTTGAAGTGCTTTGCTATAAAGCAGAGCTCAGCAGTACTCAAATACAACTAAAACAAGCCGTTGAATTTATCAATAGCTAAGCAAAAATGCTGAACTATTCACATTGATTGCAAGTTTTAACAAGAGTATTTGCCACCATTCGTTCTTTCTGCTATAGATACCCGCCTTAAAATTAGCTGCTTTGCAGTTGACTAGGTGTAAATAGGAGATGCTGTATGCCAGAATCTAAGAAAAAAGCGCTAGGCATCCTAGCCATCGCAGGTGTTGAACCGTACCAAGCAAAGACAGGTGAAGAGTACATGTCACCTGAGCAAACGGAACATTTTACAAAAATTTTATCAGCTTGGCGCAACCAGCTCAGGGAAGAAGTTGATCGTACTGTGCACCACATGCAGGACGAAGCAGCGAATTTTCCAGATCCTGTTGACCGAGCTTCTCAAGAAGAAGAATTCAGCCTAGAGTTACGTAACCGTGACCGTGAGCGCCGTCTTATCAAGAAAATTGAGAAGACACTAGATAAGATCGAAGAAGACGATTTCGGCTTCTGCGACTCTTGCGGTGTCGAGATTGGTATTCGTCGTCTTGAAGCTCGTCCAACTGCTGACCTTTGTATTGACTGTAAAACACTTGCAGAGATCAAAGAGAAACAGATGCAAGGTTAATTCTTGCGGATGTAAAGAAAGGGAGCTTTGGCTCCCTTTTTTGTTTGTTTTAAAAAGTGGTTTATATCGTTGTTGATAGCGATAAACTAATCACCAAACGTCTTAAGAATCGGCTACTGCGGTACCATCAAGATTAGGTTTCTCACTCATGAATTATATCGGACGCTTTGCACCATCACCGTCAGGTCCTCTTCATTTTGGCTCACTGGTTGCTGCTCTTGGTAGCTACTTTCAAGCGAAATCTAACCAAGGACAATGGTTAGTTCGTATGGAAGACCTCGATCCGCCAAGAGAAATGGCTGGCGCTGCAGACCTCATTCTTAAGACGCTTGAGGCTTACCACCTGTATTGGGACGGTGAAGTCGTTTATCAAAGCCAGCGTCATGACCTATATCAAGCTCAAATTGATCAATGGGTCACTGACAATCAGGCCTACTACTGTCAATGTACCCGTAAGCAAATAAAGTCCTTGGGTGGGTTTTATAGTGGCCACTGCCGAGACAAAGGTTTGGTTGATTCAGGCGAACAGGCGGTGCGCTTGTGTATGGACTTTCCCATCGAGTCCTTTGACGATGTTCGTCACGGCACGATTCAAATTCCCAAAGCATTGGCTGAAGAAGATTTTATTATCAAGCGCAGAGATGGGTTGTTTGCCTATAACTTGGCAGTTGTCCTTGATGACATCGAACAAGGGGTAACAGAAGTCGTTAGAGGTGCAGATCTGATAGAACCAACAGGTCGACAAATCAGTTTGTATAAGACGCTCAAGCAAAAAAACGTGAGCTACTTGCACTTACCATTGGCAACCGATGGCTTGGGGAATAAACTGTCAAAACAAAATCATGCCACCGCGATAGATCTCGACAACCCAAAACCGACGTTAATCAATGCGATGCGATTCTTAGGTTTTAATATCCCGAATGCTCTTTTCGAGGCGTCAATAGATGAAATTTTATTGTGGGGCTGCCAGCAATGGAACGTCTATCAGTTACCTGATAGTTTACAAAAAGAGCACAGCAATGAGTTCGAAACTAACGGCAAATCGCAATAACGATACATAAAAATACCGTAACAAATACCTGTGACTAAGCAGACGATGTTCTCAAATGGCTCGCGCTAAGCTATTATTAGCCGCAATTAAACTCTGCACTACCACTTTGGACTAAGAGAAAAACAAAGCTGGCGATACCTACTTTGTTATAAACTAATGAATACAAACGACAATACCCCAAGCGAACAACGCGGATTCCACGAATTAGCTCTGAATATTTATACTCGTCAAGAGCACAATATTTCACGCAAGCAGATCAGCGACAATGCACTTAAAGTGTTATATCGCCTGAATGGTGCGGGTTTTGACGCATTTCTAGTCGGTGGTGGTGTACGCGACATCTTATTGGGCTCTCAGCCAAAAGATTTTGATATCGCGACCAACGCAACGCCAGAGCAAATCAAGCACCTATTCAGAAACTGTCGCCTTATCGGTCGACGTTTTCGCTTGGCACATATCATGTTTGGTCGTGACATCATTGAAGTAGCAACTTTCCGTGGCCACCACCAAGAGCCATCGAAAAACGTTTCTGCGCAATCTGAAGAAGGTATGTTGCTACGCGATAACGTGTACGGCAATGTTGATGAAGATGCAGAACGTCGTGACTTCACAATCAATGCGATGTACTACAACATTGCAGACTATAGCATCCACGATTACGCGGGTGGTGTAGAAGATTTAGAAGATAAGCTGATCCGCCTGATTGGCGATCCAGAAACGCGTTACCGCGAAGACCCAGTACGCATGCTACGTGCAATGCGCTTCGCCGCTAAACTGGATTTTGATATTGAGGAAGATACAGCCGACCCAATTGAAGAGTTAGCACACCTTCTAAAAGATATCCCAGCAGCGCGCCTTTACGAAGAGTCTCTAAAATTACTGCAATCAGGTCACGGTTTAGAAACCTACCACTTGATGCGTGAGTACAACCTGTTCCAGCAGATGTTCCCTTCAGTAGCGGAACACTTCACAGAAGGCTACGACTCACATACCGAGCAGATGCTTGATTTGGTACTCGACTCGACTGACCTTCGCATCGAAGATGGCAAGCGAGTAAACCCCGCGTTTATGTTTGCTGCAATGCTTTGGTACCCAATGAACAAGTTGGCAGACAAGCTTGTCGCTGAACAGGGTATGGCGCACTACGATGCGATCATGGAAGCAAGTAACATCATTCTTGATCGACAAGTAAAATCAATTGCGATTCCTCGTCGCCATACCGCAACCATTCGCGAAGTTTGGCAACTGCAACTACGACTGCCTCGCCGCAACGGTAAACGTGCCGTTCGCCTGATGGAACTCAATAAGTTCCGTGCTGGCTACGATTTCCTAGAAATGCGTGGCGAAATTGAAGGTGGCGAAACCAAAGAACTAGCAAAATGGTGGGAGCGTTATCAGACAGCAGGACGCAATATGCGTCAAGCGATGGCTAATGACGTAGCAGCACCATCAAAGTCGGGTCATCGCCGCCGTAAGACTTACAGGAACAAAAAGAGTAAGCAATCAGAATGATAACGGCTTACATTGCGGTCGGCAGTAATCTTGCCGACCCTGTTAGCCAAGCAAACTTGGCTATCGAAACGCTAAAGAATCTTCCGCGAACAACGTTTGTTGCGACCTCACAGCTATATAGTAGCACTCCAATGGGGCCGCAAAACCAACCCGACTACATCAACGCGGTAGTAGCAATTAAAACAGAATTAACGCCAATTGAACTGCTTGATTGCACTCAAAAGATCGAGCAAGAGCAAGGGCGCGTCCGTAAAGACGAGCGTTGGGGTCCAAGAACCTTGGATCTCGATATCGTGTTATACGGCAATGAGGTGATCGATTCAGAGCGCTTAACCGTTCCTCATTACGGAATGAAAGAAAGAGAGTTTGTGCTCTACCCGCTTGCTGAAATCGCACCAAGTTTACAACTCCCTGATGGGACTGAGCTGACAGAACTACTAAAAATAGTAGATAAGAACGGGCTCAATGTTTGGCAGCAATAGCCAAGCGCATTAAGGAAAATCAATGAAAAAAGTAACCATTAACGACCTAATCAAGTGCAAACAAGAAGGCCGTAAATTCGCGACGTCGACAGCTTATGATGCGAGTTTTGCTCAATTATTCGAAAGCCAAGATATGCCAGTTCTACTTGTCGGTGACTCACTTGGCATGGTTCTACAAGGTCGTAACGATACATTACCAGTAACCGTTGAAGATATTGCTTACCATACTCGCTCAGTGCGTGCCGGTAGCCCAAACTGTCTTCTTATGGCTGACATGCCATTCATGAGTTACGCCACACCAGAGCAAGCCTGTGAGAACGCAGCAACCTTAATGCGCGCTGGTGCGAATATGGTGAAAATCGAAGGCGGAAGCTGGTTGATTGAAACTGTGAAGATGCTAACAGAACGTGCTGTACCAGTATGTGCACACTTAGGCTTAACGCCTCAATCGGTAAACATTTTTGGTGGTTACAAAGTTCAAGGTCGTGACAACGAGCAAGCCGATAAAATGGTTGCTGATGCGCTAGCACTACAAAATGCAGGTGCTCAAATCGTTCTTCTTGAATGTGTACCAGCTTCATTAGCAAAAAGAATTACAGAAGCTTGTGACGTACCGGTTATCGGCATCGGCGCAGGTAATGTTACCGATGGTCAGATCTTGGTTATGCATGACATGTTCGGTATTTCTGCGAACTACATGCCGAAATTCTCTAAGAATTTCCTAGCTGAAACAGGTGATATGCGTAAAGCCGTCGCTCTATACAAAGAAGAAGTAGAGAGCGCACGTTTCCCTGATGATGCTCATACAATCGCTTAGGAGTAACTATGCAAACTTTTGCTGAAATAGCGGCTCTTCGTGAGCAGATTAAACAGTTTAAGCGTGATGGACGTACGGTTGCTTTTGTCCCAACAATGGGAAACCTACATGAAGGTCACCTAACTCTGGTCAAGAAAGCTCGTGAACTGGCTGACATTGTTGTTGTAAGCATTTTTGTTAACCCAATGCAGTTTGATCGCGCCGACGACCTAAATAACTACCCTCGTACGTTAGAAGCCGATTTAAACAAACTAACAGGCGAAGGTGTTGAGTTAGTCTTTACGCCAACACCAGAGGTTATGTACCCAGATGGATTGGACAAACAGACGTTTGTTGAAGTCCCTGGTATATCTCATATGCTTGAAGGTGCCTCTCGCCCAGGTCATTTCCGCGGTGTATCAACAATTGTCACGAAACTGTTTAATATCGTTCAGCCAGACTTTGCATGCTTCGGTGAGAAAGATTTCCAACAACTTGCTGTGATTCGCCAGATGACAACTGACTTAGCGCTAGACATTGAAGTTGTGGGCGTAGCGACTGTTCGTGAAATGGATGGTTTAGCCATGAGCTCTCGCAATAGCAACCTAACGATTGATGAACGTCAGCGAGCTCCAGTTCTAGCGCGCACTATGCGTTGGATCAGCAGTGCTATTCGTGGTGGTCGTGATGATTACGCGTCTGTCATTGAAGATGCAACAGACCAACTACGCGCAGCAGACCTACAACCGGATGAAATATTCATTTGTGATGTAAAAACGTTACAAGCGATCACTTCAGAATCGACTCAAGCAGTGATTCTAATGTCGGCTTTCCTAGGTAAGACTCGTCTTATCGACAACCAAGTTTTAGATTTGGTCACGGAAACGAAAGAAGAAGTGAAAGAAGAAACTGCTGAGTAATCGCTTTCTTCTCTTTACGTAAACCAGGTTATACCGCAAAGCACAAATGAAAAACATAAAAAAGGTCGATGTAATATCGACCTTTTTCTTTGCCTGCGATTCAGCATAATTAATAGCTCCTAGATAACTAATAGATCCTGGATAACTAATAGCTCTTGGATAACTAAAAGTTAACTACGTAAGCCGATCCCCTTTGTAACTAAGTAATGTGCAATGCCATACAGCACGACAATAAACACACCTAGTACGCCAAACGACGTCACAATACCCACATCAGACACACCCAAAAAACCATATCTAAACGCGTTTACCATATACACGATAGGGTTCAACTTCGATACACCTTGCCAGAATTCAGGCAATAGACTGATCGAGTAGAACACACCACCGAGATACGTCAGCGGCGTTAAAATGAAGGTTGGGATAATAGAAATATCATCAAACGTGCGTGCGAATACCGCGTTGATCAAGCCACCCAGAGCAAACACAACCGACGTGAGAAATACCGTCGCAATGATCACGCCCCAGTGGTCGACTTGAAGGTCAACAAAGAACAGCGATACAAAGGTGACGATAGTGCCCACTAACAAGCCACGCACCACGCCGCCCATTACGAAGCCGGCGATAATCACGTAGTTAGGAACAGGTGCTACAAGCAGCTCTTCAATGTTCTTCTGGAATTTGGCACTAAAGAACGATGAAGCAACGTTGGAATATGAGTTGGTGATCACCGACATCATGATCAGACCGGGCACAATGTATTCCATGTAGCTAAAGCCATTCATTTCACCAATACGCGCACCAATCAGGTTACCGAAGATGATGAAGTAAAGCGTCATGGTAATCGCTGGCGGCACCAGAGTTTGCACCCAGATACGCGTGAAGCGATTGATCTCTTTGGTCAACAAGCTGCAGAAAGCGGTCCAATATAGGCTGTACATATTATTTATTCCCCTCACGGACGATACTCACAAATAGCTCTTCTAGGCGGTTTGCTTTGTTACGCATAGAGAGAACTTTTACCTGCTGCTCACTCAATTGATCAAAGATGGTATTCAAACCTCGATTCTTGTCGATTTCGATTTCTAGCGAGCCATTAACCATCACTTGGCTATTCACACCTTCAAGTTTAGGTTCAGTCGCACCCTCTTCAAGATCAAGAATAAAGGTCTCGGCACTCAACTTACCCAACAGCGACTTCATTGTGGTGTTCTCAATCAACTCACCACGATTGATGATACCAATGTTACGACACAGCATTTCCGCTTCTTCTAGATAGTGCGTAGTTAAAATAATGGTGATGCCCTGCTTCTCGTTGATCTCCTTGAGGAATTCCCACATTGAACGACGCAATTCAATATCAACACCCGCCGTTGGTTCATCAAGAATCAACAAATGAGGCTCATGCATCAGTGCACGCGCGATCATCAAACGACGCTTCATACCACCAGATAAGTTACGCGCACGTTCGCCACGCTTTTCCCACAAATCGAGCTGAGATAAGTACTTTTTAGCGCGTTCTTTAGCAAGAGCTTTCGGTACACCGTAGTAACCGGCTTGTTGTAGCACGATCTGCTCAACCGTTTCGAACGGGTTAAAGTTAAACTCTTGCGGGACTAAACCTAAGTTCAACTTCGCTAGCTCCAGATCGGTATCAATGTCGTAGCCAAACACTTTCACCTTGCCTGACGTTTTATTAACCAGTGAAGAGATAACACCAATGGTGGTGGATTTACCCGCACCATTTGGGCCAAGTAGTGCGTAAAAGTCGCCTTTTTCTACTTGTAAACTCACGCCCTTAAGAGCCTCAAAGCCCCCTGCATAAGTTTTTCTTAGTTGCTCAATTTCTAATGCATACATAGAGATAGACTGCCATTTGCTATAGATAAGATGTTGATGGCCGAATTTGAGGAAGAGAGTAATGCTTAATACGAGCTAGCAGAAAACTAACTCAAACTTGTTTACTCGGCCATTTTGCAAACAAGTTTATCGTTGATTAACGATTAACACAAATACCGAGTGAGGCTTTCTTTCGAAAGCGAACAAGAATATTAGGTACGTAAAGAGCAATTCAGTGTTCAGTAAACATAAAAAATGCCGTTAAGTTATTAACTTAACGGCATTAATCACCAATACTATATTTGCCGTCTATAACTGATTCATGTGAAATTATTGCTGAAGATTAAACCGAGTCAAATTGATGTTCATCTCTATCAACATAGCTTGTTGCAGCTGTCAGGGCTTCATATCTGAATCGATAAGTATTGGATTCAGGTACAAGGTCAATCACATGGAATTTTTCTAATTGCTGACGAGTATTCTCATTAGGACACAATAAGTACACTTCACACTGCGCATCTAGGGCATCTTTAATCGCATTTTCTAGCGCTAAGCCAACGGTAACATCAATCATAGGCACATCAGTTAGGTCTAAGATCATCGCTTCATAATCAGAAATGCTCGAGTGTTGACGTGAGATCGCTTTTGAAACACTGAATATCATCGGCCCAGAAAGGTAGAAGAACAGCACTTTACCATTGGCACTATCCAGTAACTGACGTTCACTGTCAGTCAATGGGATATCGTCTTCATCATCGCCATCACTGATCGCCTTAACTTGTCTAGCTTGCTCTCGACTCAGCCTTTCAATGATCAGAATGTTTGAGATAAAAACGCCCAGCCCGACCGCAATAATTAGATCAACGAATACGGTTAATAACATCACACCGTACATGACACCCATGCCGGCATAACTCACCTTGTGTGCGCGCTGAATAAAACTCCAATCAAGGATGTTGAAACCGACATACATCGCGATACCAGCCAACACAGCCATAGGGATCGGTTCTGTTAAGCCTCCCGCAACCAATACCACTAGCGCAAGCACCAAAGCACGAATAACACCAGAAAGCGGAGAACGAGCCCCTACCTGAATGTTGGTCACGGTGCCCATGGTTGCGCCCGCACCGGGTAGCGCACCAAACAGACCAGAAATCATATTCGCAATGCCTTGGCCACGAAGTTCTTTGTCTGAATCATGCTCTTTACGAGTCAATGAATCTCCGATAACCGCAGTCAAAAGCGTATCAATACAACCAAGAGTACCTAGCACCAAAGCATCGATCACCATTGTGGTGAATTGCTCAGAACTGATAGTCGGAATAACAAGAGAAGGTAAGCCTGCGGGAATTTCACCAATACGGCGAATAGAGTCGGTATCAAAGATAATAACGGATAAGAGCGTTACAGCCACTAAAGCGACCAATTGAGCGGGCACATACTTACGATATTTAGCTGGAAAACCGAAAAGGATACCAAGCGTTAATACCCCTAAAAACAGCTCGCTGACTTTCAGATTAGCTAGCGTATCAGGAAGTGCCGAAAGTGTGCCCATCACTCCGCCAGAAGGGGCTGCGTGCCCTAGCAAAGGAGAAAGTTGCAGAATGACAAGAATCACGCCGATACCGGACATAAAGCCAGATATCACGCTATATGGCATCAAAGTGACGTACTTTCCTAGCTTTAATGTACCGAGTAATATCTGAAAAGCACCCGCCATCATTACCACGGTAAAGGTCATTGCCATCCCGGTTTCAGGGTACTTGGCCACCATGCTGGTCATTACTGCCGTCATGATCACTGTCATCGGCCCGGTAGGCTCTGATATCAAGCTGCTTGAGCCACCAAACAATGCCGCAAATAGGCCCACCATGATGGCGCCCCAAAGGCCAGCTTCCGCGCCCGCACCAGAAGCGACACCAAATGCCAACGCTAAAGGCAATGAGATGATGGCTGTAGTTACACCGCCAAACATATCTCCTTTGAGATTGATATCCGTAAAACGACTTCCAAACAAAACACACCTTCCTGATGATGAAATGACAAACCTTATCACTTTAACAAATGTATCAACGGTTCAGAAAGTGTTAATTTAATCACACTATTCGTCTCTTATATTCGGATTATGCCTTTTACGCTAAGTTAATGATTTTAACGACTAGTACACGTCAGATGAGTACTATTTGACACAGTTTTTACAAGATTGAATTTGTAACATTGTGTATAGTTAGAGTTCTTAATTAAGGGATGTAAGACGCAAAATGCCAGAGATTAAACAGCTTTTTGAAAACAACTCTAAATGGTCAGAAGAAATTCGCTCTCAACGACCAGAGTATTTTACAACGCTTGAAGAGGGTCAAAGCCCTGGTTTTCTATGGATAGGCTGCTCAGATAGCCGCGTTCCAGCCGAGCGTCTCACTGGTTTGTATTCTGGCGAACTGTTTGTTCACCGAAATGTCGCTAATCAAGTAGTTCATACCGACCTAAACTGCTTATCAGTAGTGCAATACGCTGTCGATGTACTCAAAGTGAAACACGTTATTGTTTGTGGTCACTACGGCTGTGGCGGTGTTAACGCAGCGATAGATAACCCTAAACTGGGTCTTATCAACAACTGGCTACTCCACATACGCGATAACTATCTTAAGTACCGTAAGCAAATTGAATCTCTGCCTCGTGAACAATGGGGTGACAAGTTATGCGAAATTAACGTTGCAGAACAAGTCTACAATCTTGGTAACTCGACCATCATGCAAAGCGCATGGGAACGTGGACAAGATATTGAAATCCACGGTGTGGTTTATGGTATTGGTAATGGCAAACTGCAAGATCTTGGTGTTCGTTGCTCAAGTAATGACACTTTAGAAAACAGCCATTTAGCGGCACTTGATAAAATCCTATCGTCTCCAATCCTAGGTTAATTCTTAACGTCTAACCAATAGATATAAGAAAGAATAGATATAAGAAAGGCTCGCATTGTGCGAGCCTTTTTTGTTTGTGTTCAACAGAGCCGTTATTACTCTTGAGGTACAACTTTACCGATGTACGGTAGGTGACGATATTTTTGTGCGTAGTCGATACCCACACCAACAACGAATTCATCTGGGATTTCAAAACCAATCCACTTTGTGTCTACAATGACTTCACGACGAGAAGGCTTGTCTAATAACGTACAAATTTCGATAGATTTAGGACCACGCAGGCTCAGAATTTCTTTTACTTTAGTCAGCGTGTTACCAGTATCGATAATGTCTTCTACAAGTAGAACATCTTTACCTTGGATGTCATCATCAAGGTCTTTCAAAATACGAACATCACGTGAGCTTTCCATGCCGTTGCCGTAGCTAGAGGCTGTCATGAAATCCACTTGGTGAGTTAAATCGATAGCACGAGCAAGATCCGCCATAAAGACAAAAGATCCGCGCAATAAGCCAACTAAAACTAGATCTTCGCTACCTTGGTAGTGCTCCGTGATCTGCTTGCCTAGTTCGTTCACTCGATCCTGAACTTCTTGCTCAGAGATCATGACTTCAACTGTATGCTTCATACTGCTCTCATTTTATTTGGTGATTGCGACGAATGTTGACACTTTCGTCAGTTGTGTCGCTCAATTTTGTGCGTAAGTCTAGCACTGCTCAAATACCCACACCACCTTATGGTTCGAATTTACTGTTAGATTCTCAATGAAATGTGCATTGGTGCGTTATCCAATACTCGCATCCTTTCACATCAACACTGATCACGCTTTATGTATCAAGTTTGATGTAACTGTCTATAAAACAAGCACAAGGGATTGACCATTCACATATGCACCATTACACTCATCTTGGCTTAAATAATAATAAAATCATTAATATAAAAATTCGTTGGCAAGGAAAAACAATATGGACTCAATAACGAAGAGACCTAGAACTAGGCTTTCACCCTTAAAAAGAAAACTTCAATTGATGGAAATCGCACTTGAAGTATTCTCTCGCCGTGGCATTGGCCGCGGTGGACACGCTGACATTGCCGACATCGCTCAGGTGTCAGTAGCAACAGTATTTAACTACTTCCCTACCCGTGAAGATCTGGTTGATGAAGTACTTAACCACGTTGTTCGTCAATTCTCGAACTTCCTTTCAGACAACATTGACCTAGATATTCACGCAAAAGAAAATCTACATAATATTGCGACTGAAATGGTGACGTTAGTGGCTCAAGATAGCAATTGGTTAAATGTATGGTTTGAATGGAGCGCTTCGACTCGTGATGAAGTATGGCCTCTGTTTGTAACCACTAACCGCACTAACCAGATGTTGGTACAAAACATGTTTAGCAAGGCGATTGAACGCGGCGAAGTCTGTGACGATCACGATCCTAAACATCTAGCAAATCTATTCCACGGCATTTGCTACTCGCTATTCATCCAAGCGAAACGTGCTGATACGCAAGAAGAACTTTCGACCTTGACGGATAGCTACTTGAACATGCTGTGCATTTATAAGTAGATTCGATCTTCGAACAAAACTAAAGGGTTGGCTTTTACGCTAACCCTTTTTTATTTCCTCTCACCTAATCAGATTCCCTATTCCTTCCTTCGTCATCCTAAAGAGCGAGGGACGAGCGAGTTGGGGATCTCTTACAAGCATGACGACCATCTTTTCTTCAGACATAAAAAAGCCGCTGACGAATCAGCGGCTTTTAAAAACATTAGCGAGTGGCTAAAAAAGAATTACTTCTTCTTTTTCACTGCTTTCTTATTTGGAAGGTCAGTGATTGAACCTTCGAATACTTCCGCAGCAAGACCAACAGACTCGTGTAGAGTTGGGTGAGCGTGGATAGTCAGTGCGATATCTTCTGCATCACAACCCATTTCGATTGCTAGGCCGATTTCGCCAAGAAGTTCACCACCGTTAGTACCAACAACAGCACCACCGATTACGCGATGAGTCTCTTTATCGAAGATCATCTTAGTCATACCGTCAGCACAGTCTGAAGCGATTGCACGACCAGAAGCAGCCCAAGGGAAAGTAGCAACTTCGTAGTTCAGGCCTTCCGCTTTCGCTTCTTTCTCAGTCTTACCTACCCAAGCTACTTCTGGCTCAGTGTACGCAATTGATGGGATTACTTTAGGATCGAAGTAGTGCTTCTTACCAGAGATAACTTCAGCAGCTACGTGACCTTCATGCACACCTTTGTGAGCAAGCATTGGTTGACCAACAACGTCACCGATCGCGTGGATGTGAGGAACGTTAGTACGCATTTGCTTATCAACATTGATGAAACCACGCTCATCAACTTCGATACCCGCTTTTTCAGCGTCGATAAGTGCACCGTTTGGAACACGACCGATAGCAACAAGAACAGCATCGTAGCGCTCAGCTTCAGCTGGTGCTTTTTTGCCTTCCATTGAAACGTAGATACCATCTTCTTTCGCTTCAACAGCAGTAACTTTAGTTTCAAGCATTAGCTTGAACTTGTTCTTGATGCGTTTAGTGAAGACTTTAACGATGTCTTTATCCGCAGCTGGGATAACTTGATCGAACATCTCAACAACTTCAACTTTAGAACCTAGAGAGTGGTAAACCGTACCCATCTCAAGACCGATGATACCGCCGCCCATGATAAGCAGTTTTTCTGGTACTTCGTTTAGTTCTAGTGCATCCGTAGAATCCCAAATGCGTGGGTCTTCATGTGGGATGAACGGAAGTTTGATTGGGCGAGAACCCGCTGCAATGATTGCATTATCAAAGTTAATTGTTGTCGTTTCTTCGCCAACAACTTCGATGCTGTTAGGACCAGTAAACTTACCGAAACCGTTAACAACAGTAACATTACGCATCTTAGCCATACCGCCAAGACCGCCAGTCAGTTGATCAACTACTTTGTCTTTCCAGATACGAACTTTGTTGATGTCCGTTTGTGGCTCGCCGAATACAACGCCGTGCTCTGCCATCGCTTTTGCTTCTTCAATTACTTTAGATACGTGAAGAAGTGCTTTTGATGGAATACAACCAACGTTTAGACATACACCACCAAGAGTGCTGTAACGTTCAACTAGTACTGTTTCTAGACCTAAATCCGCACAACGGAATGCCGCTGAGTAGCCAGCAGGACCTGAACCAAGTACAACAACTTGGGCTTTAATTTCTTTGCTCATTGTGACCTCTTGTAGTCATTATCCCTAACAGGCTGAGTAGATGTTCTTAAAATTATTGGGCTTTCAAACAGGAAACATTTTACAGAGATGTTAACAGTGTGAAAGTAGCTTTAAGTTAGCCTGTGAGCTAGACAACAATTCCCCCGCAGTTTATGAGAAATGCCGGAAACTGTTCTCTAAAAATAGTCTTTATATAAAGAATTAAGGTGACCCGAAAGTCACCTTAATAATTACTTTCTCAATTACAGTACTAGACGACGAATGTCAGATAGTGCGCTGTTTAGGAAAGTAATGAAGCGTGCACCTTCAGCACCATCGATCACACGGTGATCGTATGATAGAGACAGTGGAAGCTGTAGACGTGGTTGGAACTCTTTGCCATTCCAAACTGGCTTAATCTCAGACTTAGATACACCTAGGATACCTACTTCTGGAGCATTTACGATTGGTGTAAATGCAGTACCGCCAATACCACCAAGGCTAGAGATTGTGAAACAACCGCCTTGCATGTCTGCCGCTGTTAGCTTACCAGAGCGTGCTTTCTTAGAAACAGCCATTAGCTCTTCAGATAGCTCGTAAATGCCTTTCTTGTTCACGTCTTTGAAGACAGGAACAACTAGGCCGTTTGGTGTATCAACAGCGATACCCACGTTTACGTACTTCTTAAGAATGATGCTTTCGCCATCTTCAGAAAGAGAAGAGTTAAATGCTGGGAATGCTTCTAACGCTTTAGCAACAGCTTTCATGATGAACACAAGTGGAGTGATCTTCATGCCAGTGTCTTTCTTTGCTTCGATTGCGTTCTGTTCTTTACGGAATGCTTCTAGCTCAGTGATATCTGCGTTGTCCCACTGTGTAACGTGAGGGATCATTACCCAGTTACGGTGCAGGTTAGCGCCAGAGATCTTCTTAATCTTAGAAAGCTTCTGAACTTCCGTTTCGCCGAACTTGCTGAAGTCAACTTTTGGCCATGGTAGTAGACCAAGAGCAGAACCATCGCCGCCTTTGCCAGATGCTGCTGCACCAGACTCAAGACGCTTAAGTGCATCTTTAACGTAAGACTGAACGTCTTCTTTAAGTACACGACTCTTACGACCAGTACCTTTAACTTTCGCTAGGTTCACACCGAATTCACGAGCTAGACGACGAACAACTGGAGATGCGTGAGCGTACTCGCCGTTCTCTTGGAAGTCGCCAGCTGCTGGAGCTACTGCTTCAGCTTTAGGTGCAGGTGCTGCTGCCGGAGCTGCTGCTTGTGCTGGAGCTGGAGCCGCTACTGGAGCTGCGCCTTCAACCGGAGTGCCGGCCACAACGAAAGTCATGATTGAAGAGCCTGTTGACACTTTGTCGCCAGCTGCAATCTTGATCTCTTTTACTGTACCAGCGAATGGTGCAGGCACTTCCATTGAAGCTTTGTCGCCTTCAACAGTAATTAGAGATTGCTCTTCTTCTACTGTATCGCCAACCGCTACCATGATTTCAGTAACTTCTACTTCGTCGCCACCGATATCAGGAACGTTCACTTCTTTCTCAGCAGATGCTGCTGGAGCCGCTGCAACTGGTGCCGCCGCTGGAGCAGGAGCTGCTGCAACTGGAGCGTCAGAACCTGCCACTTCAAATACCATCACTAGAGAACCAGTAGATACTGAATCACCAGAAGCGATCTTGATTTCTTTAACGATACCAGCGAATGGTGCAGGTACTTCCATTGAAGCCTTGTCACCTTCAACAGTAAGAAGAGATTGCTCTTCTTCTACTGCGTCGCCGATAGCTACCATGATTTCAGTTACTTCAACTTCATCACCGCCGATATCAGGAACGTGAACTTCTTTAAGCTCAGCTGCTGCAGGAGCAGCTGCAACTGGTGCCGCCGCTTCAACTGCTGGAGCAGCCGGTGCTGCTGCAGCACCTTCCGCTTCGAAGATCATGATAAGAGAACCAGTAGAAACAGAATCACCTTCTGAAATCTTGATTTCTTTAACGATACCCGCTTGAGACGCCGGAACTTCCATTGAAGCTTTGTCGCCTTCAACAGTGATCAGTGACTGCTCTTCTTCAACCTTGTCGCCAACGTTTACAAGAATCTCAGTTACTTCAACCTCGTCAGCACCGATGTCTGGTACATTAATTTCGATTGTCATTGTATTTACCTACCTTAATGCCAGTCTTATGCGTATTGCGGGTTAGTTTTTTCAGTGTCGATATCGAACTTAGCAATTGCTTCAGCAACAACAGACTTCTCGATATCACCACGTTTAGCCAGTTCAGTTAGAGCTGCAACTACGATGTAGCCAGCGTTAACTTCGAAGTGACGACGTAGGTTTGCACGGCTGTCAGAACGGCCGAAACCATCTGTACCAAGTACTTTGTAAGACTCAGTTGGCATGTACGCACGTACTTGCTCAGCGTAGTTCTTCATGTAATCAGTCACTGCGATTGCAGGTTCTTTACCAAGAACAGTCGTGATGTACGGTACTTTCTCTTCAGCTTCTGGGTGAAGCATGTTGTCACGCTCTACCGCTTGGCCGTCACGAGTTAGTTCGTTGAACGACGTTACAGAGAATACGTCAGATGCTACGCCGTACTCTTCGCTTAGAATTTCAGCGGCTTTACGCGCTTCGTTCATGATAGTACCAGAGCTCATTAGTTGAACTTTGCCCTTAGCACCAGCGTGAGACTCAAGCTTGTAGATACCCTTACGAATGCCTTCTTCAGCGCCTTCTGGCATAGCTGGCATTGCGTAGTTCTCGTTCATTACTGTTAGGTAGTAGTAAACGTTCTCTTGGTTCTCACCGTACATGCGACGGATACCGTCTTGCATGATAACCGCTAGCTCGTAAGCAAACGTTGGATCGTAAGAGATACAGTTAGGGATCGTGTTCGCTTGAATGTGCGAGTGACCATCTTCGTGCTGTAGACCTTCACCATTCAGTGTTGTACGACCTGCAGTAGCACCTAGTAGGAAGCCACGAGCTTGTTGGTCACCAGCCATCCACGCCATATCGCCTACACGTTGGAAACCAAACATTGAGTAGTAGATGTAGAACGGGATCATTGGGAGATCGTTCGTGCTGTATGATGTTGCAGCTGCAACCCAAGAAGCCATTGAACCTAGCTCGTTGATGCCTTCTTGTAGAACCTGACCTGAAGTCGCTTCTTTGTAGTAAGAAACAATGCCTTTATCTTCTGGCGTGTATTCTTGACCGTGTGGGTTGTAGATACCAATCTGACGGAATAGACCTTCCATACCGAACGTACGAGCTTCGTCACAGATGATAGGAACGATATTCTTACCAATGTTCTTGTTCTTAAGCAAGATGTTTAGCGTACGTACGTAAGCCATAGTTGTAGAGATATCACGCTTCTGCTCACCTAGTAGAGGTGCGAACTCTTCTAGCTCAGGGGTTTTGAATTCTTGAGTGAACTTAGGTAAACGCTGTGGCGTGTAACCTTTTAGGTCTTTACGACGTGCATGTAGGTATTCATACTCAGCTGAACCTTCTTCAAGCTTCAGGTATGGAAGTTCTTTTACTGCTTCGTCAGTTAAGATATCTTGAAGACCTAGGCGATCACGTAGGTGTAGTACGTGAGTCATGTCCATCTTCTTAACTTGGTGCGCTATGTTCTTACCTTCAGCCGCTTCACCCATGCCGTAACCTTTAACAGTCTTCGCTAGGATTACTGTCGGACGACCTTTAGTTTCTGCTGCATTTGTGTAAGCTGCGTACAGCTTAGAAGACTCGTGACCACCACGCTTAAGAGCGAAGATTTCGTCATCAGTCATGTCTGCAACTAGTGCAGCTGTTTCTGGGTACTTACCAAAGAAGTGCTCACGTACGTATGCGCCATCTTTAGATTTGAATGTCTGGTAGTCACCATCGATAGTTTCGTTCATTAGTTGAAGAAGCTTACCAGTCGTGTCTTTAGCTAGCAGAGAATCCCAGTTGCTACCCCAGATAACTTTAACAACGTTCCAACCGGCGCCTTTAAATAGGCCTTCAAGTTCTTGGATGATGCTACCGTTACCCATTACAGGGCCGTCTAGACGCTGTAGGTTACAGTTGATTAGGAAACATAGGTTGTCTAGCTTCTCACGCGCAGCGAAAGAGATAGCACCACGTGATTCTGGCTCATCCATCTCACCGTCACCTAGGAACGCGTATACACGCTGACCTGAAGTATCTTTCATGCCACGACCTTCAAGGTACTTAAGGAAGCGCGCTTGGTAGATAGCAGAGATAGGGCCTAGACCCATAGATACTGTCGGGAACTGCCAGAACTCAGGCATCAGTTTAGGATGCGGGTAAGAAGGGATACCTTTACCATCAACTTCTTGACGGAAGTTATCTAGCTGATCTTCAGTTAGACGACCTTCAACGAATGCTCGAGAGTAGATACCTGGAGAGATGTGACCTTGGTAATAAACTAGATCGCCACCGTCCGTCTCATTTGGAGCACGGAAGAAGTGGTTGAAACATACTTCGTAGAACGCTGCAGCTGACTGGTAAGAAGCCATGTGACCACCAAGGTCTAGGTCTTTCTTAGAAGCACGCAATACGATCATGATTGCGTTCCAGCGAATAATCGAACGAATACGACGCTCAAGAGTTACGTCACCAGGGTAAGCTGGCTCTTGTGCTGCTGGAATTGTGTTGATGTAGTTTGTGTTGATGCCTGTAGCCATATCAACACCATCTAAACGCGCTTTATCTAGAACTTGTTCTAGTAAAAACTGTGCACGTTCTACACCTTCTTCACGTACTACTGACTCAAGAGCTTCTAACCAATCTTGAGTTTCCAGAGCATCAACGTCATGCTTCATGTTAGACATGGCGATCTATCCTTTTTGTTAGTTGGATTCTACTAAACACGTAAAAAGCCGAAGTATTACGGCTATTTACCCTGTTGAATTCGACGTAAAGAACGTTCGCGGCGCGACTCTTCTTTGGTCAAATCCAGCAATGTTTCTTCGATGTAAGCTAAATGAGAATGTGACATTTCACGCGCCTGTTCTGGCTGCCCTGAAACGATCGCATCTACAATGTTAGCTCGATGTATACTCACTTTCTCCACAACGTCTTTACGACGATGCAACAGCTTTAAATTTTCTAAGACATTTTGTTCGAGTAACGGAGCCAAGCTACGAACAATGTGCAATAACACCACATTGTGTGCTGCCTCTGTTAAAGCAATAAGAAAAGCCATCACAGCTGCAGACTCGGCTTCAATATCACCCTTATCTTGCGCACCGCGAATTTTTTCTTGGCATGCTTGAATTCGAGCAAAGTCTTCATCAGTACCACGTAATGCCGCGAAGTAAGCCGAAATCCCTTCCATCGCATGACGCGATTCCAACAAGTCTAGTTGGGTTTCAGAATGGGAGGACAACAAATTAAGCAAAGGATCTGAAAAGCTTTTCCAGATATTTTCGCTAACAAACGTACCTCCACCTTGACGGCGAGTAAGCAAGCGTTTTGCTTCTAAACGTTGTATCGCTTCTCGGATTGAAGGACGAGACACATCGAACTGTTTCGCCAGTTCACGCTCAGGCGGCAGTTGCTGCCCTGGAGCCAGTGTTCCTTCCACTATCAACCTTTCTAACTCTTGTTCGATAACGTCCGAGAGTTTTGGCTGACGAATCCTTTGATAAGCCATAGTTTGTTGTTCTTCTTTTTCTTCGCTGACAATTGGTATTACCAATTTTAAGTTGGGCAGAAATTAACATAATTAAAACGCCACTGTCCAGACTAAAATTGACCTGAATCATAGAACACAGCACGAATTAACCATGATTTAACAAATGAAATTTAAAACAGCAACCAATTTGGTCTTACCATTTACAGGGGTAATACTTTTGGGGAGTATCCGTGCTAGAAAGTTTCAGGATAAAAATGGATTGTTTCAGAAAGATGAGTGCCACTTGATTAAAAATCAAACCAAGCGCACATTAGAGGTAGAAATCCTGTTCATAAGTTTTAATATTAGATCGTTTGATAAGCTCGTCACACTCTCGATTTATTGACGCCCTCCCCCTAACCACTTTATTTACATCGCAACAACAAAAATTCACAAGTGATTATGCCAGGCGTTGACTATTCAACCACCAGCAACAATAGAGCACCTTCAATAATGAGGCTTAAACCTTGAGCTCGCCTTTAAACTTCTGCCAGTCGAAAACCAAGCCAGGGTCAGTTTTGCGTAGCGGGGCTATATATTGATGACCGGTGATACGTTCGGTGGTTATTTGAGGGAAAGTCGATACGATCGTTTCTGTTAATCGAGTAAGCGCTTGGTACTGCTGCTCTGTATAAGCGATAAAGTCGCTTCCTTCCAGCTCAATACCAATCGAGTAATCATTACACCTTTTACGCCCCGCAAAGCTCGACTGGCCTGCGTGCCAAGCTCGGTCAAGAAATGACACAAACTGTACCACCTCACCATCACGGCGAATCAAGCAATGTGCCGAAACGCCCATTTGATGAATCACTTTAAAAAATGGATGATCTGTCGGATCAAGTTTGCCCGTGAAAAACTGTTCAATGTAAGGGCCGCCAAATTGGCCAGGTGGTAAACTAATGTTATGGACCACCAGCAGAGAGATATCGTCGGTGCTGGGTCTAGCATCAAAATACGGAGAAGGAACATGCCGAGCATTGTCGTACCATCCGTTGAAGCTCATCGTCATCTTAGTCTCGCTTTCTTTTCTACTAGCGCAATAAGATTGTGACTTTGCCCATAGAGCAGTCGCGCTAGCCTCTTTAATTTGAAGTTAAGCAAGAGTATCATTCCATTCCCACTCCCTTTCAAGATTAGATTTGCGATGAAAAACACACATAACAGCCACCAACGCCTTGATTACTTAAAAGAGCAACTGCCGCTAGAGATCACTCGCGCAGTCGCTGAGACCATCAAAGAAGATCTAGGTGGAACGTTAGATCCAGCGGCTGATATTACGGCAAGTCTAATCCCTGCAGACGCAATCAACAGCGCAACCATCATTACCCGTGAGTACGGTGTGTTCTGTGGTAAAGCTTGGGCTGATGAAGTGTTTAAGCAATTGGGCGGTGAAGTCACTATCGAGTGGAATGTAGAAGACGGTGACAAAGTTGAACCAAACCAAACACTTTGCACGCTAACAGGCCCTGCTCGCGCACTTTTAACCGGTGAGCGTAACGCAATGAACTTCATTCAAACACTATCTGGTTGTGCGACGGCGACAGCAATCTACGCTGACAAAATCAAACACACAGAATGCCGCCTGTTAGACACTCGCAAAACGATTCCTGGCCTACGTAGCGCACTAAAATACGCTGTGGCTTGTGGTGGTGGCTTCAACCACCGTATTGGTGTTTTCGATGCCTACCTAATCAAAGAAAACCACATCATCGCATGTGGTGGCATTGAGAAAGCGATCTCGACAGCAAAAGAGCTTAACCCGGGTAAGCCTGTAGAAGTTGAAACCGAAAGCCTAGCAGAGCTAGAGCAAGCAATCAGCGCCGGTGCAGACATCATCATGCTAGACAACTTCACCACAGACATGATGCGTGAAGCGGTTAAAATCAACGCAGGTCGTGCAGCACTAGAAAACTCAGGTAACGTGACTTTAGATACGATTGCAGAGTTCGCTGAAACAGGTGTCGATTACATCTCTGTGGGTGCACTGACTAAGCATCTAAAAGCAATGGACCTTTCAATGCGATTCAAAGCTTAATCTCATGGTTCTATCAATTACTTAACTTCTAGGCATGGCAATCAGCCATGCCTTTTTATTGCTTTTATTATCAGTATATCAACCAGTTAACTAAGCTGATCGCATAATTTTGCGCCCTATATGAAACAACACACTAATAAATACAAAACCACTCGCGCCCACACCTGAACACCATTCCACTTCTCGATCTCAACTTCTATTCTCTCCATCAACCGGTGCTTGCACTGAAACAAACTAAACGAATGGAATAGAACAATGAAAAACAAAAGAAAAAACCAGAAAGGCTTTACGCTGATTGAATTGATGATTGTGGTTGCGATTATTGGTGTGCTATCGGCAATTGCTGTGCCTGCATACAAAGATTATGTAACAAAAAGTCAGGTTTCATCTGCGCTAGCGACAGTTAAATCACTTGTCACTCCAGCTGAACTAATCATTCAAGAAGAAGGCACTATCAGTGGTGCGATAACGCTACTCGGAGTCTCTGCAGGTTCTAACACTTTAGGTACTTTATCTATTGGTACAGATAAGAAGTCGATTGAGTTCAAATTCAATGATGGAAGCCTCAAAAACAAGAAATTGACTATGAAAAGAGATGATAACACTGGTTGGTCATGCACCCCAGACTCTGGCGTACCGTCAATTGAAGGTTGTAGCTAAATTTAATGCTAACCAACCTCCCAACAGTTCTCCGTCAGGCTAACTTACTTAGCCTGACTCAAGAACAGGCCGTTGCGGAACATGTACAAGCTTCAGGTATTTCTGCACCTGAAGCTTTGCTTGTTCTAGACATCCTCTCTGACGAGAGCCTCGCCAATAACATCAAAACCATTTTCGGTTTGCCGTTAGTGCAACTGGCCAATACTGACTATGAAATCTTGTGTGACCAATTGGGACTTCGTGAATTGATCACTAAGTATCGTGCTATCCCAGTTGGCCTCTCTCACTCTACTCTCACGCTCGCCTCTGCCGATCCAACCGACTTGCAAGCTGAAGACGATTTTAGATTCGCGACTGGATTGCAGATAGAACTCGTTATCGCTAACTATTCAGAATTAGAAGGCGCCATACGAAAGCTGTATGGTCGCTCTATTTCCGGGCAAGACTCCAAACGCAAAGAGATCACCCAAGATGAGCTCGCCAATCTTGTTGAAGTCTCTGACGATGAAATGAGTTCAATTGAAGATCTCAGTCAAGACGATTCCCCTGTCAGTCGATTTATCAATCAGATACTGGTTGATGCGGTGCGTAAAGGCGCATCAGACATCCACTTCGAACCTTATGAAGAAAACTACCGAGTGCGTCTGCGTTGCGATGGCATTCTTGTTGAGGTCCAACAGCCCGCGTCTCATTTAAGCCGTCGGTTATCCGCTCGTTTAAAGATTCTCGCCAAACTTGATATCGCTGAACGTCGCTTACCTCAAGACGGCCGTATTAAGCTGCGTTTGAACGACGAGCTGGCGATCGATATGCGTGTGTCGACTCTACCGACATTGTGGGGAGAAAAGATCGTACTGCGTCTTCTAGACAGCAGCGCAGCCAATTTAGATATCGATAAATTAGGTTACAGCGAGGATCAAAAAGCGCTCTATCTCAATGCCCTAAAACGCCCCCAAGGGATGATCTTAATGACTGGGCCCACAGGCAGTGGCAAAACGGTATCTCTTTACACTGGACTTCGCATGCTTAACACCTCAGAGCGTAATATCTCAACAGCTGAAGATCCGGTGGAGATCAACCTGTGTGGTATCAATCAGGTACAGGTGACGCCAAAGATCGGTTTTGGGTTTGCCGAAGCACTACGATCGTTCTTGCGACAAGACCCTGATGTAGTGATGGTCGGTGAGATCCGTGATTTAGAAACCGCAGAGATCGCGATCAAAGCGTCGCAAACGGGTCACTTAGTCCTCTCGACACTCCATACTAACTCAGCTTCGGAAACCGTGACTCGACTCGCCCATATGGGGATTGAACCATTTAACCTCGCCTCGTCATTAAGCCTGATTATCGCGCAGCGACTGGCAAGGCGACTGTGCAACCACTGTAAAACAGCTGACAACTCGCCGGACATATTTCTACGTCACTCTATTCCTAACAGCCAAAATATCTACAAAGCCACCCCACAAGGATGCAATGAGTGTAATCAGGGTTACTCCGGTCGAGTAGGTATCTACGAAGTAATGCCGTTCACCGACAAACTAAAAAATAGTCTGATCAATAAACCTAACGCGTTAGAGATTGAAGATCTCGCGCGTAGAGAAGGAATGAGAACACTGCAAGAATCCGGTATCGATAAGTTGCTTGAAGGCACCACCAGCTATCAAGAACTGCAACGTGTTCTGTATCTATAATCCATCGGAGCACTCATGAGCACTAAACTGCAGTCACAATTAAAAAACTACCACTGGAAAGGCATAAACAGCTCAGGCAAAAAGGTGTCCGGTCAAACCTTGGCACTCGCCGAATTAGAAGTACGAGAAAAGCTCAAAGAGCAGCATATTCAGATTAAGAAAATCAAAAAGAAAAGCATCTCAGCAGTCACTCGTTTAACACACCGAGTAAAAGCCAAAGACATCACCATTTTGACTCGACAACTTGCGACCATGCTTGCCACTGGCGTGCCTATCGTTCAGGCCATTAAGCTAGTATCAGACAATCACCGTAAAGCTGAAATGAAATCAATTCTATTGCATATCTGCCGAGGTGTCGAAGCGGGAACCCCTATATCAAAAGCGATGCGGACGGCAAGCACTCACTTTGACGACCTGTACACCGATTTGGTCGCTACTGGCGAGCTTTCCGGAAACCTAGCGCAAGTCTTTGAACGCTTGGCAACCTATAGAGAAAAGAGTGAGCAGCTAAAGTCTAAGGTCATAAAAGCACTGATTTACCCCACAATGGTGGTCGCTGTCGCGCTGACTGTCTCTTACTTAATGCTCACCATGGTCATTCCTGAATTTGAATCGATGTTTTCAAGCTTCGGGGCAGACCTCCCTTGGTTTACTCAACAAGTACTCTCCCTTTCACATTGGGTACAGGCTTACAGTCTTTATGCTGCCGTTGGCATAGGGTTAGTCACATTATTTACCTACCAACTGCGTCAACGGTCTTATTCCATTCGTTTATCATTCAGCCGTCTAGGTTTGCGATTCCCTATTCTTGGCGGAGTATTGGCCAAAGCCTCAATCGCCAAATTCAGCCGAACCTTATCAACCAGTTTTAGTTCAGGGATTCCTATTTTAACCAGCCTGAAGACCACAGCCAAAACCGCAGGTAACCTGCATTATGAATCGGCCATCATCGAGGTTCACCGTGAAACTGCCGCTGGCATGCCGATGTATATCGCGATGCGCAATACCGATGCTTTTCCTGAGATGGTTTTACAGATGGTCATGATAGGAGAAGAGTCTGGCAACCTTGATGACATGCTCAATAAAATCGCATCTATTTATGAATTTGAAGTCGACAACACCGTCGATAATTTAGGTAAGATTTTAGAACCTCTTATCATCGTATTTTTAGGCACCGCTATTGGTGGACTGGTTGTCGCGATGTACTTACCGATCTTTAATCTTATGAGTGTGTTAGGATAGCTAAAAGCAACCAAACACCCCTCAAGCAGAGAACCACTGCTTGTATTGATTAAGTGGTAAAGGACACTATGGAAGTATTTCACTACTATCCTTGGCTATTCCCCGTATTAGCTTTCATTTTTAGCCTTCTTATTGGCAGTTTCCTCAACGTAGTCATACACCGTTTACCGATTATGATGGAACGAGAGTGGCAACAAGAGTGCTCGGAGTATTTCTCTCAATATAAAATTCCAGCGCCAGAGGGGAAGTTCAATCTCAGTATCCCTCGTTCGGCTTGCCCGAAATGTAAAACCCAATTAAGAATCGTCGACAATGTTCCAGTATTAAGCTGGTTGTTCTTGAAAGGTAAGTGTCATAGCTGTGCTAACCCAATCAGTGCTCGCTATCCATTGGTCGAACTGCTGACTGCAATACTATGCACCGTAGTGGCTAGCCACTTTGGTTTCAGTTACTACGCCATTGCTTTGATTTTTTTCACCTTTGCATTGATTGCCGCAACCTTTATCGACCTAGATACCATGCTGTTACCTGATCAAATCACCTTACCTTTAGTTTGGTCTGGTATCGCTTTGGCACTGTTTAACATCAGTCCTGTATCGCTTCAAGATTCCGTCGTTGGCGCAATGGCTGGCTATCTAGCTTTGTGGTCTGTTTATTGGTTGTTCAAGCTACTAACAGGCAAAGAAGGCATGGGATATGGAGACTTCAAACTCCTAGCCGCATTAGGTGCATGGCTGGGGTGGCAACATCTGCCGATGATCATCCTTTTGTCGTCGCTTGTCGGTTTGGTTTTCGGCTTGATTCAACTTCGCTTGAAACAGCAAGGCATAGATAAAGCCTTCCCGTTTGGCCCATACCTTGCGATTGCGGGTTGGGTAAGTTTGATGTGGGGCAATGACATCATGGGTTGGTATTTCACTTCTGTACTAGGGATTTAATCATGGCAATCATTATCGGATTAAGCGGTGGGATCGCCAGTGGTAAAACGACGGTAGCTAATCTCTTCAGCGAACATTTTCACATTGATATTGTCGATGCTGATATCGTGGCACGTGAAGTGGTGGCGTTGGGCAGTGAAGGTCTAAAACAGATTGCGACTCATTTTGGTGAAGAGGTATTGCTCGAAGATGGGGCGCTAAACCGAGCTAAACTGCGCGAAGTGATCTTTTCTGATCCCACAGAGAAACAATGGCTCAATGAACTGCTTCACCCTATGATCCGCGACAAAATTGACAGTGACCTGTCTAAAGTCACATCCCCTTATGCTTTATTAGTCGCACCGCTATTGGTTGAAAACCAAATGCAAGGCATGACCGATCGCGTATTAATCGTTGATGTGCCGGTAGAAGTGCAAATAGAACGTACGATGAGTCGCGATAATGTTCCTAGGGAACAAGTTAAATCAATTTTAAAATCACAGGCATCAAGAGAACAGCGCTTAGCAGTTGCAGATGACGTGATTAAAAACCATACTAAAAACCAAGAACTTTTGCCTCAAATCACAGATTTACATCAAAAGTATCTGGCAATCAGTGCAGTAGATGGGTCAGAATAGAACAATGTTGAATGAAGGTTTGCTCGATGATCACCCACAAATTTGAACATCCTCTAAATGAGAAAACACGCATCTACTTAAGAGTTGAATCACTCTTGAGGCAGTTACACCTGTCTTCTGCATTTTCCGATGCTCAACAGTATCAACTCTTTTTCCGTTCTATCTTTGATCTGATTGAAATATTCGAACAGATACAACTTAAGAGCGAACTCGCAAAAGATATTGAAAAACAGCGTGTAACCTATAAAAGTTGGTTAGATGTTGAAGGTGTCGATCAAGAGATGCTGACATCATTGCTCAATGATATTAGTCATATCTATCGTGAACTGATGCAGGCGGAACGTTTTGGGCAATCATTAAAAGAGGACCGCTTCCTTAGCGCTATTCGTCAACGCTTTAACTTGCCAGGTGGCTCATGTTGCTTTGATTTACCGGCTCTACATTATTGGCTTCATCTTCCTCTTGATAAGAGAGTTAGAGATGCTAAGACATGGATGGATAGCCTACAGCCTCTGTATGAAGCACTAACACTATGGTTGAAGCTCACCAGAGAGACAGGTCACTTTAAGGATCAGATCGCTCGTACAGGTTTCTTCCAGAGTGATGCTGAAGAAGCAAATATCCTTCGTCTTTCAATCCCGATGCAATATGGCGCCTACCCCATGATCTCAGGGCATAAAAATCGCTTCGCCATTAAGTTTATGAGCTTTGAAACTGGGCAAGCCTGCACACAAGACATCGAATTTGAATTGGCTGTCTGCAGCTAATTAATTTCCTTTTATAGTTTGGCTTAAGCCTTCACTCGAGCCTAAACTATTTCTTATGCCAATCACAGTAAGTAAGTGTTCATAAATAGCGTAGGAAAAATGCTTGAGAACAAGACAGAAATTTTCGATAAGTAGTTATTCTACAATCAAAATTTCTAACGAAGTTATCGAGCGTTTTAACAAGCTAGGATGACCAGTTATTTGCTACGATTGGTATTACTACACCTTCAAATTAAGAATCACTATGTCGAAGAAAATCACCATCGTTAAATGCCCTCAATGTAACACTGACGTTGAATGGGGCGAACAAAGCCCGCACCGCCCGTTTTGCAGCAAGCAATGTCAGATGATTGATTTCGGGGAATGGGCTGACGAAGAGAACAGCATCGCTGGTGCTCCAGACATGTCGGATAGCGATGGTTGGTCGGAAGACCCACACTAGGCGCGAGTAGCGAGTAGCGAGTAGCGAGTAGCGAGTAGCGAGTAAATTTTGAAGGGTTGGCGTTTACGGCAATCCTTTTTTATTGCCGGTAAAATGGTATGAGTAGAGATTTCCTACTCCTTCCTTCGTCAGTCTAGGGAATGACAGCTCTGGTTGCCCGTAACAAAAAACTCCCCAGTGGTTCGACTGCCTATCAAGGCTTGTCATTCGTCATCCTCAAGAGTGAGGAACGAGCAAGTTGGAGATCTCTTACCTGTGAGACTCTAAATAGCAGACACAAAAAAGCGGAGCCAAATGGCTCCGCTTTTATCGATAGAATGCAAAAAGAATTACTTCTTAGTAAGCTTCTCTTTAATACGAGCTGACTTACCAGAACGCTCACGTAGGTAGTACAACTTGGCACGACGTACTGCACCACGGCGTTTAACTTCGATGCTATCAACCATTGGAGAGTGAGTTTGGAACGCACGCTCTACGCCTTCACCGTTCGAGATCTTACGAACTGTGAATGCAGAGTGTAGACCACGGTTACGAATAGCGATTACAACGCCTTCGAAAGCCTGTAGACGCTCACGGTCACCTTCTTTTACCTTAACCTTAACTACAACAGTGTCACCTGGTGCGAATTTAGGAAGGTCTGATTTTAGTTGCTCTTCTTCAAGAGCCTTGATGATGTTGCTCATTTGTATAAATTCCTAGAATAAACTGATACTAAATTTAATAGGTTACTGCTTGCTTTTCGTTAAGAGCGTTGCTCTTTAATGAATTCAGCCAGTAATTGTTCCTGTTCGTCAGTCAGAGCTAGGTTTTCCAGGAGTTCTGGTCTTCTTAGCCAAGTTCGGCCCAACGATTGTTTCAATCGCCAGCGACGAATGTCCTTATGGTTTCCAGACTTGAGTACCGATGGCACATCTTTATCGTCTAGCACCTCAGGGCGCGTATAATGGGGACAATCTAGCAAACCATTTGCAAAAGAATCTTCTTCTGCTGATGCGAAATCTCCAAGTACACCCGGAACAAACCGAGAGACTGAATCAATCAACGTCATGGCTGGCAGTTCGCCACCCGTCATCACAAAATCGCCAATCGACCATTCTTCGTCGACTTCAGATTGAATAATGCGCTCATCTACCCCTTCATAGCGGCCACAAATAAGAAGCAAGTTCTCGTTTGTTGCCAACTCTTCAACACCTTTCTGGTCGAGTTTACGACCTTGAGGTGAAAGGTAGATAACCTTCGTCTTTCCCGGTGCTGCCTGTTTGGCTGTTTGGATAGCATCGCGCAAAGGCTGAACCATCATTAACATGCCAGGACCACCACCGTAAGGTCTATCATCAACAGTGCGATGTTTATCATGAGTGAAATCGCGAGGATTCCATGTCTCAATAGATAAAAGACCTTTTTTAACCGCTTGACCTGTTACTCCAAAATCAGTAACAGAACGGAACATTTCAGGAAAAAGGCTAATAATGCCAACCCACATGTGTTCTCTCGCTCTGTAATTTGGAGTTAGAATCCAGGATCCCAGTCAACTTCGATCCGGCGAGCTTCGCGATCAACTTTCTTGATCACTTGCTCTTCAAGGTACGGGATTAACCGTTCCTTTTGGCCAAAAGCATCTTTAAGATTTGCTTTGATTACTAGAACATCGTTCGAGCCAGTTTCTAATAGGTCAGTGACCTCACCAAGGTTGTAACCTTTAGTGGTAAAAACTTGCATACCGAACAATTCGCGCCAGTAGAATTCATCTTCTGACAATTCAGGTAATGAAGCAGGGTCAATAGCAATTTCAAAGTTGGTCATCAGTTGCGCGTCTTCACGTACATCTAATCCCGCTAGCTTACATACATAGCCTTGACCATGACGTTTCCAGCTTTCAACTTTATACTCAACCCACTCGCCCTTTAGCTTTAAATACCAAGGACTGTAATCAAATATGCTTTCAGCATTGTCTGTGTAGGAGAACACTTTAAGCCAGCCACGAATACCATAGGTAGACCCAAGTTTACCCATAACAATTCTTTCGTTTTGCTCGCTCATCGTTTCTTTACCCTTCATCGACATAAGCTATTTCTCTTTTTAAAAAAGAATTAAGCCGCTTTTTGAGCGTCTTTAACTAGCTTAGCTACGCGGTCAGATAGAGATGCGCCTTGACCAACCCAGTGGTTAACACGATCTAGGTCTAGACGTAGACCTTCTTCTTGACCTTGAGCAGTAGGGTTAAAGAAACCTACTTTCTCGATGAAACGGCCAGTTACAGAGTTACGGCTATCCGCAACTACGATTTGATAAAATGGGCGCTTCTTTGCACCGTGACGTGCCAAACGAATGGTTACCATGTCGTCCTCTTTGCTTTCTTAATAAAATAATTAACCCCAAGTATAAGTAAATAGCTTGGGGTCTCGTGCCAAATTAAAGCCCCGGAATTTTACTCTTATTCCGGGGCAATGCAAGGGCTTTAGCTATTTTTTCACCAACATAGCCACCGCTCACTTTCTGTGACACGGCTAACACTATGAAAAGTAACGTAGCTAAAGCTTACATTTGTAGATTATCGGCCAAACGGGTTAAAACCACCACCCATTCCGCCCATACCTCCACCGCCGCCCATCATGCCTTGCATGTTGCGCATCATGCCTTTCATTCCACCTTTCTGCATTTTCTTCATCATCTTCTGCATTTGAGTGAACTGTTTAAGCATACGGTTTACATCTTGTACTTGCGTACCAGAACCTGCAGCAATACGCTTTTTGCGTGAGCCTTTGATTAGGTCTGGGCGCTGACGCTCTTTCATTGTCATAGAGTTGATGATCGCTTCCATTTGCTTGAACATCTTGTCATCAACTTTATCTTTAACGTTGTCTGGTAGTTGAGACATGCCTGGAAGCTTATCCATCATGCCCATCATGCCGCCCATGTTTTTCATCTGACCAAGTTGCTCACGGAAGTCTTCAAGGTCAAAGCCTTTCTTCTCTTTGAACTTCTTAGCCAGCTTCTCTGCTTTTTCGGTATCAACGTTTTTCTGTAGATCTTCAATAAGCGACAGTACGTCGCCCATACCTAGGATGCGAGAAGCAACACGATCTGGGTGGAATGGTTCTAATGCGTCAGTCTTTTCACCAACACCTAAGAATTTAATCGGCTTACCTGTGATGTGACGAACAGACAGTGCAGCACCACCACGCGCGTCACCATCCACTTTCGTTAAGATAACACCGGTTAGTGGTAGCGTATCGCCAAAGGCTTTTGCAGTATTCGCAGCATCTTGACCTGTCATAGCATCAACAACGAACAGCGTCTCTACTGGTTTAATGGCAGTATGAAGCTCTTTGATTTCACCCATCATCTCTTCATCGATAGCCAAACGACCGGCAGTATCGACAATTAGCACATCGTAGAATTTCTTCTTCGCGTGGTCGATTGCAGCGTTTGCAATATCAAGAGGCTTTTGGTCAGCTGAAGATGGGAAGAAGTCGACACCCACATCGCTTGCTAAGGTTTCAAGCTGTTTGATCGCGGCCGGACGGTAAACGTCGGCAGACACAACCAAAACTTTCTTCTTATCACGCTCAGTCAGGAGCTTAGATAGCTTACCTACCGATGTGGTTTTACCCGCACCTTGTAGACCTGCCATTAAGATAACTGCTGGCGGTTGTGCTGCTAGGTCAAGAGCCTCGTTAGACTCTCCCATCACAGCTTCAAGTTCAGCTTGAACGATCTTAATGAATTCTTGACCAGGTGTTAGAGATTTAGAAACCTCGACACCCACAGCGCCTTCTTTTACGCGCTTAACAAAATCGCGGACAACTGGCAGTGCAACGTCGGCTTCAAGTAGCGCCATACGTACTTCACGCAGCGTCTCTTTAATATTGTCTTCGGTCAGGCGACCTTTACCGCTGATGTTTTTCAGCGTTTTGGATAGACGATCCGTTAAATTATCAAACATAGTTTTCTCTTCGCTCAAAACTGCGACTATTACTGTGAGTATACATTAGCGCGGATTAGAGTCATACCCGTTGTGGAGCGTTAATCATCCACGCATGTGATGTGAGACATTATTCACTTGGAATTGAATGAGGTTCACCATAGCCCCAAAGAGCGATGCGAGGTATAATTCGCCAATTAGTAATCATTTAAATGGATACCATGGACAGTCTTATTGCGATCGCAGCAGCCTTTCTTTATACAATGGCGATTTTCACGATCATTCCAGGTCTCGTGCACCAAACAGGAATCCGTGTAAAAACGGTGTTTATCAGCGCATTACTTGCTTTAGCTTTCCATGCTTGGTTGCTTAGCGATTTAATCTTTAATGCCAGTGGTCAAAACCTCAGTATCTTAAACGTTGCTTCTTTAATCAGTTTAATCATATCTGTGGTCATGAGCGGTGCTATGCTCAAAACACGTTTGTGGTTCATCTTGCCGGTTGTTTATAGCTTCGCTGCTCTAAATCTAATGGCTGCCACTTTTCTTCCTAGCACCTTCATCAAACACTTAGAGAATGACCCAAAGCTGTTGCTACACATATCTTTAGCTCTGTTCTCATACGCGACACTTACCATCGGTGCGCTATACGCTATGCAACTCGCGTGGCTAGATCACAAACTTAAAAAGAAAAAAGCGTTAGTGATAAACCCTAACCTACCTCCTTTAATGATGGTGGAAAGACAGCTTTTCAAGATCATTTTAATCGGTAATGGTTTGTTAACAGGTACTTTATTAACTGGACTTATCTTCGTACAAGATATGTTTGCTCAAGGTAAAGCACATAAAGCAGTATTGTCTTTTATAGCTTGGGTTATCTATTCCATCCTTCTTTGGGGTCACTATCAGAAAGGTTGGCGTGGGCAAAAAGTCACATGGTTTGCCCTTGCGGGTGCCACCATGCTCACATTAGCTTACTTCGGTAGCCGCTTCGTTCAGGAAATAATCCTGAATTAGTCTGTATAATGAAGGCAAGGTCTCACACACCTTGCCTTTAAAATATTGAGTACGATACATTCAATTGACATCTCGACCATGTTCGGTCATAAATTAATCAAGATACACAAAAAGGAAAAGAATAGTTTTGGACGACATATCAACGGGTATCTTATTTGCGCTACTCGCGTGTCTCATTGTAATTTCTGGTTATTTCTCTGGTTCCGAAACGGGCATGATGTCCTTGAACCGCTACCGTTTAAAGCACTTGGCCAATACGGGTCATAAAGGTGCCAAACGCGTAGAAAAACTTCTAAGTCGCCCAGACAGATTGATTGGCCTTATTCTCATCGGCAACAATCTCGTCAATATTCTTGCATCCGCGATCGCGACTATTCTTGGTATGCGTATCTACGGCGATATCGGTGTTGCAATCGCAACCGGAGCCCTGACCCTAGTGATCCTCGTGTTTGCTGAGGTTACACCAAAAACCATCGCTTCTCTTTTCCCTGAACGAGTTTCTTACGCCAGCAGTATTCTATTAATAATACTGATGAAGGTGCTGTCGCCATTGGTTATCTTGGTCAACTTTATTACCAATGGCTTCATTCGTATCTTAGGCGTTAAAGCTAACCATGATGCAACCGATCATCTAAGCTCAGAAGAACTCAGAACCGTAGTAAATGAAGCGGGTAGCCTAATACCACAGCGTCACCAAGATATGTTGGTGTCTATTCTCGATTTAGAACACGTCACCGTGAATGACATAATGGTGCCACGTAACGAGATCACCGGCATCGACATCAATGATGATTGGAAATCGATCGTGCGTCAGCTCACTCATTCACCTCATGGTCGCATCGTGTTGTACCGTGATCAGATAGATGAAGTAGTTGGCATGCTGAGGCTACGTGAAGCTTATCGCTTGATGCTCGAAAAGAACGAATTCAATAAAGAGACCCTGCTGCGTGCTGCAGATGAGATCTACTTTATTCCGGAAGCGACACCGCTTAACACCCAACTGCTTAAATTCCAACGCAACAAACAGCGTATCGGTTTGATTGTTGATGAGTATGGCGATATTAACGGTTTGGTTACCCTCGAAGATATTCTCGAAGAGATCGTGGGCGAATTTACGACTTCAATCGCACCAAGTTTATCTGAAGAGATCACACCGCAAAGCGATGGTAGCTTCTTGATTGAAGGCAGCGCTAATATCCGAGATATCAACAAAGGTTTGCAGTGGGCACTGCCTACCGATGGACCAAGAACACTTAATGGTTTGATACTGGAGCATCTTGAAGATATTCCAGAGAGTCACCTGAGTGTTCAGGTTGCCAGCCATCCAATGGAAATTGTTGAGCTCGAAGAGAATCGCATCAAGCTGGTGCGTGTGTTTCCGCAGATCGTAACCGGATAGAGGCGACTCATTAGATGAGAGTAATACCAATCACAGTAAGTAAGTGATCAAAAATAGCGTAGGGAAAAGGCTTGAGAACAAGGCAGAATTTTTCGATAAGTAGTTATTCTACAATCAAAAATTCTAACGTAGTTATCGAGCGTTTTAGCAAGCTAGGGTGACCAGTTATTTACTACGATTGGTATAACCAACTGAGTTACCAACTAAGTCCCTCTACAACAAAAGGCCCGGCTCATTGAACCGGGCCTTTTAGTATCTAACTCGCTCTGCCTCTAGATTGAAATGTATCTAGAGTGAAGCGCATCTAAAGTAAAGAAAAGTGATTAGTCGATTTTAAGCTCTTGAAGCATCGACTCTGGCAATGCCAGTTCATCATTTTTGTTTACTGAAATACCGGTAGCGATGATTGCATTCGCAATCTCTTTAGCTTCATCTAAGGAATGCATTGCCGCAGTACCACACTGGTATTCGTTCAACTCAGGGATCTTATTCTGGTTCTCAACTTTCAGTACGTCTTGCATAGCCGCTAACCAAGCTTCAGCCACTTGCTGCTCTGAAGGCGTACCAATCAAGCTCATATAGAAACCGGTACGACAACCCATAGGCGAAATATCAATGATCTCAACCGCAGAGCCATTGAGGTGAGCACGCATGAACCCAGCGTATAGGTGCTCGAGAGTATGAATACCTCTCTCAGATAGGATATCTTTGTTTGGCGCAGTAAAACGCAGGTCAAATACCGTAATGGTATCCCCTTTTGGGGTTTGCATTGTTTTAGCAACACGAACTGCAGGTGCGTTCATGCGCGTATGATCAACAGTAAAACTATCTAATAAAGGCATTGCTATTCTCCATGACGATTGGCTTTAAAAAAACCAACTTCGATTGTCTTCTAGTTCTTTTCGGCACTGTTTAAGTTGCCATCCATAATCTTTTGCTTGCTGTTCGACTTTGCGAGCCACCTTAATCAACGATGGTTTGCTGTTGTATGATTTGCGTTTATAGCCACCACGACCTTCATGATAAGCCAGATATTGGTTATACGGGTCCCATAATGAGATCCCTAACTGACGGCGCGTCTCGCTGGTGTACCAACCAATGAACATCAATGCATCATCAAAATTGGTTCTCGAACCACCATTATTGGTCGCTTTTTGAAAGTCTTCCCAAGCAGGGTCTTGAGCTTGTGCATAGCCGTAGGCACTACTGACTCTTCCCCACGGTATAAAGCCAAGAATATAATCTTTTGGTGGACGCGCATCATGTCGAAAGCTGCTCTCTTGTTTAACAAAAGCCATCGCGACGTTAATCGGTGTGCCCCACTCATCTTGCATATCGACCGCATCTTCATACCAAGAAGGGTGCTCTCTGAAGATGCTGCATATATTATTTTGCTGCTTAGGAGGAGGCGTCGCACATCCAACCAATAGGCTAGAGACAATACCAACAGTCACGACAGGTAACCATTTTCCACCCACATGAGTAGACTGACCTAATAAGGTTTGCTTCCTTTCCACCAAAGTCTCGCTATGCTTTTAAATATGAAAAATAGTCCGTTAAGAAACTATCAAAATCTTGAGTGCTCGCTTCTTCACTTTGCTGTTGAGCAATGACAGAGCGTTGAACTTCCGCTTCCATTAACTCAGCAGAATAAACTTTATATTGGTGTGCCTTGTGTTGTTGAGCATACGTTTTTCCTAACGCACAACCCACTTTACCCAAACCACCCAATTTCTTGGTCTCTTCTAATAACTGGCCAGAAATGGTCAACTCTGGGTTATCAATCCAGGCTTCAAGCGTATCGCACGTTTCTTGGTATGCACGACCACCTTGCTCAGCATCCATCAACTCAGCGATAACTCGAAGATCTTTGAATACATTTTTAGCCCAGTCTTGCAGGGACAGTCTTTCGCCATCACAACCAATCTTGAGCTCTAAACCAACCTGACGACCTTCTAAGATCACCTTATTCCAGTTATCGCGCCAGCATTCAAGCTCGCAGTTATCCATTTCAGCAGAGTCTGATAACACGCTCCACGTTAGGAATAAATCTAAGAAGCGAACTTGCTGTTCATTGATACCAATTGAACTGAATGGGTTTACGTCTAAAGAGCGAACCTCGATGTACTCAACGCCAGCACGAGCCAGTGCTTCAGATGGTTTCTCACCACTTTTCGCCACACGCTTAGGACGGATTGGAGCATAAAGCTCATTCTCAATTTGCAGTACGTTGCTATTTAGTTGACGGTATTCCCCATCAACCTTAGTGCCAATCTCAGCGAATTCTTCTGATGGTGTGCGAATCGCTTGATTCAAACCTTCAAGGTATTGGTCTAGGCTGTTGAAGCCAATCTTCAGTACACTTTGCGCACTGTTGGTGTAACCAAGGTCACTTAAGCGCAATGCCGTTGCTTTGGGTAGATACAGTGTTTCTCCAACCTTTTCAAAAGGTAGGTTGGTTTCTCTTCCTTTGATAAAAGAAGAACATAGCGCAGGTGAAGCACCGAAGAAGTATGGGATTAACCAACCAAAGCGGTAGTAATTACGAATCAAACCGAAGTACGCATCTGATTTAGCTTCGCAACGCGCTTCTTCGGTTTGCTCTCCAAACAGACTGTCCCAAAAGCTTTCTGGGAAAGAGAAGTTGAAGTGAACACCCGAAATAATCTGCATCAGACTACCGTAGCGACGCTTTAGGCCTTCACGATATAGCGTCTTCATCTTACCGTTGTTAGAAGTACCGTATTGCGCAAGCTGAATGTAATCTTCACTCCCCACATAACAAGGCATAGAGAGTGGCCACAGCTTTTCGCCGTCTAACTTGGTTTGAGTGAAGTGATGGATATCAGACAACTGATTCAAAAGCGTCGGAACGTCGTTAGAAACAGGCGTGATAAACTCCAGTAGCGACTCAGAGAAATCGGTCGTTACCCATTCGTTCATCAACGCAGATCCTAAAGCCTTAGGGTGCGGCCCAGTAGCAAGATGCCCATCTTCCGTGTAGCGCAATGTTTCCCTTTCAACACCACGACCAAATTGAGAGAAGGTCTTAGGGTTGGTTGCAACTTGCTTTAGTCGCGCAGCAAAATCAGTCAAAATTCTGTTCACTTATCTTATATTGTTCTTATTAGAACTATCATAAATTAGGTTGGAGGAGAAAAGTAGAATCTCTTCCCTCCCCCTTTAATGTGTACTCTAACGAATGATTTCAAGCTCTTCTATTGGAATATCTAACTTTTCTAATTGAGGGCGCAGCGAAGTCGCGTCACCAACAACAATTATTTGATAATCATTCGGGTCAAACCATTTCTTCGAGAGCTCATTTAAAGTCTCTTTTGAAACCGTTTCTACTATCTGGTTGCGCTGCTGTAGGTAGTCTTCATCAAGGCTCAGCGTAACAATATTACTCAACAATCCAGCCTTTTGACTTGGTGTTTCGTATTTAAGCGCATCTTGTTGACCGACGGCAAGGCGCATAAATTTCACCTCTTCGTCAGTTAATCCACTCTGACTAAATTCATTTAGCTCAGCAATAAACTCTTGAATCGATGGAACCGTCGCATTGGCTCTAACTTGAGCACTAAACACTACCGCACCAGTTTCACGCGTACTCGCAAAGTAACCGCTTGCACCGTAAGTGTAGGCCTTGTCTTCACGCAGGTTCTGGTTGATACGGCTATTGAAGTTACCAGCTAAATTAAAGTTAGCCAATTGACTTAAATACAATTCACCGGTCGCATCAAACGGTAACCCTTTACGAACTAAGCGTACAATACTTTGTGGTGCTCCCGGCTTATCCACTAAGTACAAGTTCTGCCCCGAAAGCTCCTTGATGATCTGTGGACGAGTGAGTGGTGCAGCGTCACCTTGCCATTCTTCAAAGAACTGAAGCTGCTTTCCAACCTCCTCCTTCGAGATGTCCCCTACAATAACAATATTAGCTCCCTCAGGAGTATAGTGCTGACTGTAAAACAGTTTTACATCGTCTAGAGTTAACGATTCTAGAGAGTCCTTGGTGCCATCACTCGCTCGACCAAAAATACTGCTACCGAACAACACTTCTCGGGTTGCTTGAGAAGCCATCCAGCTCGGTTGTTGATGCTGGTAGACTACGCCTTCTAACATCTGACTCTTAACGCGTTCGAAATCTTGAACATCAAACTTAGGCTCAAATAGAACTTCTTGCACGATCGCTAAGGTTTGAGGCAGGTTTTTCTCTAACGTCGAGACTGAAATATCTGTGGTATAACTGCCAGCACTAATGCTAACGCTACTACCCAGCTTATCTAAGGTCGCCTGTAACTCTTCAACCGTTCGTTTAGTCGAACCTTCTTCCATCATTGATGCAGTTAGGTTCGCCAAACCCTCTTGACCTTTACCAACATAGCGCTCACCCGCAGGGAGTTGAATTTGTAGCTGCACTGTCGGCGTTTCGCTGGTCACAGTACCAATCAAGTCAGTACCATTTGCAAAATGCATGCGATACAGCTCAGGCATGGTCGCTTCAACACCAAAGTTCACTTCGGGCATCACGCTGCGATCAAATGTGTTCGGTGCCTTTCTGAAATCCAATTGTTCTTCTGTCACTTTGCTGTATTCAGGAAGGGTACGAGCAGGAGTGCTAAATGTAGCCTCGCGAACCGCTAAGTCGAGTTTTTTCTTAGGAACCACACTCAAGGTAACCTTGTGCTTACCTTCGATAAAATCTTGATACGCCTTGCTTACGCTTTCAGGGGTAACAGCTCGGATTTGATCGAGTTGTGATTCAATACGATCAGGCTGGCCATAGAAGGTTTGATTTGACGCGAGCTGTGAAACCTTGCCTCTAACACTTTGCAGTGCAAACACCGCATTCGCTTCAGCCATGCCGGTAATTTGATCTAGACGATCTTGTTCCACACCGCCTTTCGAAAATTGTTCTAGGGTTTCCATCAGTTCTTTATTTAGAACCGTCAAATCCCCCTTTTCACCTGAGTCACCCATCGCATAGACATACATAGTACAAGCGAGCTCTGCACAATCGTGGAAAGAGCCTGCACTCACCGCTTTTTGCGTTTTTACGAGGTTTTGGTACAGATAACTGTTGGTCCCTGAACCTAACACGTTAGACAGCGCATTCAGTGAAGCTTGCGTATCTTCACCCCGGTAGGTTGTTGGCCAACCAACAAGCACCATCGGCTGACGAACGTTGTCTTCTAACGTGATGTACTTATCTTCTGTTAGAACAGCTGGTTGCTTCTCAGCAGCCTTAACTTCCGGACCTTGAGGGATTGGGCCAAAGTACTGATTAACCCACTCTAGCGTGTCATCAACGTCGATATCACCACCGATAGTCAGTACCGCATTATTTGGGCCGTACCAACGTAGGAAGAACGCCTTAAGGTCATTCACATCAACACGGTCTAGATCTTCCACATAACCGATTGGTTGCCATGAGTAAGGGTGACCTTCAGGGTAAAGCGCTTCACCCATGCGTTCCCACATCAAGCCATAAGGACGGTTTTCATAACTTTGAGCACGTTCGTTTTTAACCGTGCCTCTTTGAACTTCGAATTTCTTCTGAGAAACCGCATCCAATAAAAAACCCATTCGGTCTGATTCTAACCACAACATTTTCTCAAGTTGGTTAGATGGAACGGTTTCAAAGTAGTTAGTACGATCACGGTTAGTCGTGCCGTTTAACGAGCCACCCGCCTCGGTAATGATCTTAAAGTGCTGCTGGTCACCGACGTTCTCAGAGCCTTGGAACATCATGTGTTCGAAGAAATGAGCAAAGCCCGATTTGCCTATTTCTTCACGAGCTGAGCCGACATGATAGGTAACATCCACATGTACAAGAGGATCAGAATCATCAGGGGAAAGAATAACTGTCAGGCCGTTTTCAAGCTGATATTTGGTGTAAGGGATCACCACTTTATCTTTAGAAGGCTTAACCTCTTCTAACAGAGTGACACCTTCAGGTAACGAGGAAAAGAAGGGTGTAGAGCTAGGTACATTGTAAGAACAGCCTGCAATGGCGATAAGAGAAAATGTACCAAGTAAAACCTTTTTCATAGGTTCTCCTTAGAAAAAACCGAAGTAGATAGCAGCAAGTAAGCTGTAGCGAGCGGCTTTGCCAATCGCTATCAAAATAACGCTAGGAATAAATTTCATTCTTAACCAACCCGCGGCTAAGCACAAAGGGTCACCAATGATCGGCAACCAACTGAATAGCAGTGTCCAATAGCCATAGCGGCTCAGCCAAGCCATAGCCTTATGACCATGCTTTTCAGATTGAGTTCGATTAGGCAGCCACAAACCAATCCAATAGTTGGTCAGCCCGCCTAAAGTATTACCGAGTGTCGCCAGAAGAATGATTGATGATGTTGAGAACTGTTCTAAGCTCAATGCTGCCACAAGGCTTGCTTCTGAGCCCCCTGGTAACAATGTGGCACTCAAGAAGCCACTAATGAAGAGCACCCACAGCGCCGAGTCAGAAAACCACAACGCTATGTTTTCAAAAAGAGAATTAAAGAACTCTAGCACTGCATATTAACCTTCTTCCATTTTAAGTAGTACCTTGCCTCTGGTGTGTCCGGTTTCTACTTGTAGATGCGCCGACTGTGCTTCATCTAACGGGTAGATAGTTTGAATTTCTGTTTTGAGCAATCCTACGCTAACCATGTAAAGCATAGTGTCCATTTGCTCTGGATTTGGCTCAACGAGCATACCTGAAGCAGTGAAACCCAATAATGTCGCTTTCTCGCAAATTAATTCAGCAGACAGCGTAGGCACCGTTACCACTCTCGCACCATCTTTCAAACACTTCAACGCATCAAGCGCGGTATCACCACCCACTAAATCAATCAGTACATCAACATCAGAGACTCTTTCCGATGCTGGCGCAAATTGATAGTTAATAGCATGAGCGCCTAACGTAGCAAGGTAATCAAGGTTGGCTTCACTGCAGGTCGTGTAAACCTCAGCTTTTGCAGCCACTGCGATTTGAACCGCAAGGTGACCAACGCCGCCGGCGCCCGCTAAGATGAGTACGCGATCGCCCTCTTTCACTTCCGCTTTGTTAAGCGCTTGTGCTGCGGTTTGGCTAGCGAGTGGTAAAGCTGCAGCCGCTTCTAACGCAACCGAGTCTGGGACCATACTTAATGCGACTTCTGGAACACACACATACTGGCTATAACCGCCACCTTGCAGTGGAAAACCAATAAAGCCAGCTACGTTATCACCAACAGTAAAACGCTCTGCCTGTTCGCCTAGCGTGACAATTTGCCCTGAAATATCGTAACCAGGAACCCAAGGAAGGTTGTCTTTGTTTTGTGCTGCCGCCCAACCAAGGCCTGCACGGGTTTTCACATCAATAGGATTAATGCCTGAAAAGGAAACTTTAACCACCACTTCTCCGGCCTTTGGCTCAGGAATAGCACTGGTTTGAATACTGAGGTTTTCGACGCCGCCGAATTGAGTAATCGCAATCTGTTTATTTTCCATTTCCACATTTCCTTGATTGATAGAAGCCCTGATGAGTAAGCACCCTAATTAATAAAAAGAAAGGGATGCGAAAGCATCCCTTTGACTATAAACCATTTAATAAGGCGAAGTTAACCGCTCATGCGTAAATTGACGACCAATTAACGTAACGAGCAGCATAGCCAAGTAGCTCATTAACCTACGAGAGCTAATAGGATACCCGCAGCAACGGCACTACCAAGTACACCCGCTACGTTCGGACCCATCGCATGCATCAACAGGAAGTTCTGAGGGTTTGCCTCAAGTCCAACCTTATTCACAACACGAGCCGCCATCGGAACCGCTGATACACCAGCGGCGCCAATCAGTGGGTTAATGTCTTCTTTCGAGAAGCGGTTCAGCAACTTCGCCATCAATACACCACCAGCCGTACCAATACTAAATGCCACCGCACCTAAACCTAGAATACCCAGTGTCTCTAAGTTCAAAAACGTATCCGCTTGAAGCTTAGAGCCAACACCTAGGCCAAGGAAAATAGTCACAACGTTAATCAGTTCGTTTTGGGCTGTTTTTGAAAGACGATCAACCACACCCGCTTCACGCATTAAATTACCCAAACAGAACATACCTACTAGAGGGGTTGCTGAAGGTAGGAACAAAATCGTCATCAGCAGTACAGCTAGCGGGAAAAGGATCTTCTCAGCTTTGCTTACATGACGAAGTTGAGCCATCTTAATTTGGCGCTCTTCAGGAGACGTTAACGCTTTCATGATTGGTGGCTGAATAATAGGAACTAAAGCCATGTAGCTATACGCCGCTACCGCAATCGCACCTAATAGATCAGGAGATAGCTTGCTCGCCAAAAAGATCGCGGTTGGGCCATCGGCACCACCAATGATCGCAATTGACGAAGCATCTGCCATTGAGAACTCCATTCCTGGTACATAGTTCAGCAAGATCGCGCCAAATAGTGTTGCGAATATACCAAACTGAGCAGCAGCCCCGAGCCACAGTGTTTTAGGGTTAGCAATCAACGCACCAAAGTCCGTCATCGCTCCAACACCCATAAAGATCAGCAGTGGAAAAATGCCAGTTTCAATACCAATGTAGTAAACGTAGTAAAGCAAACCGCCGGGATCCGTGAATCCAGCATTTGGAATATTGGCTAATACAGCACCAAAACCAATAGGTAACAGCAGTAAAGGTTCAAACCCTTTGCGAATTGCCAAAAACAACAGTGAGCAACCAACCAACATCATACAGATCTGGCCGAACTCAAAGTTAGCAATCCCTGTTTCAGACCATAAGGTCATCAATCCTTCCATGGTACTCCCTTACGCTAAGCTTAGTAGTGGAGCGCCTACAGTAACTGCATCGCCTTCTTTAACATTCAATTCTTGAACGATACCACTGCGAGCAGCTCGTACTTCCGTTTCCATTTTCATCGCTTCTAGGATCAGCAGTACATCACCTTCGGCAACTTCAGCACCCGCCTGAACGATGACTTTAAAGATGTTGCCGGCTAATGGAGCTGGAACCGCTTCTGCATCAGAAGCCGCAGCAGGTGCTGCTTGAGCCGCTTGTGCTGGTTTCGCTGATGGAGATACCGATGTCAGTTCACCTTGTGGGCCAACTTCAACATCATAAACTTGACCATCAACCTTCACGCTGTAGCTCTCAATGCCGCCAGCAGCAGGTTGTGGTGCAGCCGTAACAGGAGTTGCAGCTTCAGCCGTTGGTACAGGTTCAAACGCTTCAGGGTTGTGACGGTTTTTAAGGAACTTAAGACCCACTTGTGGGAATAGTGCGTACGTCAGTACATCATCAACGGTATCTTCAGCGAGTGAAATACCATCTGATTTCGCTTTTTCTAAAAGGTCAGTCGTTAACGTATCCATTTCAGACTTAAGTAAATCAGCAGGACGACACGTGATTGGCTCAGCACCATCTAACACTTTCGCTTGCAGTTCAGCATCAACCTCAGCAGGAGCTTGACCGTATTCGCCTTTCAGTAGACCCGCAGTCTCTTTAGTGATGCTCTTGTAGCGCTCACCCGTTAGAACGTTGATAACCGCTTGAGTACCGACAATCTGAGAAGTAGGTGTTACCAAAGGAATGTAACCCAACTCTTTACGTACGCGTGGGATCTCTTCTAGAACTTCATCCATGCGATCGGCAGCGCCTTGCTCTTTAAGCTGGCCTTCCATGTTGGTTAACATGCCGCCAGGAACTTGAGCGATCAAGATTCGAGAGTCGACACCTTTTAGCTGGCCTTCCCATTTCGCATACTTTTTACGTACATCACGGAAGTAAGCCGCGATTGGTTCGATTTGGTCTAGTTTGAGATTCGTGTCGCGCTCTGTGCCTTCTAGCATAGCAACAACCGTTTCGGTTGGTGTATGGCCGTAAGTACAGCTCATAGAAGAGATTGCGGTGTCTAGAATATCAATACCCGCTTCAACAGCTTTAACGGCTGTAGCGGTTGATAGACCCGTTGTCGCGTGGCTATGCAGCGCTAGAGGCACATCACAAGACGCTTTGATGCGAGTGATTAGCTCTTCCGCTTCATAGGGCTTTAATAAACCTGACATATCTTTGATGCATAGTGAATGACAACCTAGATCCTCTAGCCGCTTAGCCAAATCAACCCACGTATCTGAGTTGTGAACCGGACTGGTTGTGTAAGACAACGTACCTTGAGCGTGGCCGCCAACATCAATCGTTGCTTTCACTGCGGTTTCAAAGTTACGTACGTCATTCATCGCATCAAAAATACGGAATACGTCCATGCCGTTACTATGGGCACGTTCAACAAACTTTTCTACTACATCATCCGCGTAGTGACGGTAACCCAATAAATTTTGACCACGCAGTAGCATCTGCATTGGTGTGTTGGGCATCGCTTTTTTCAGCTCTCGTAAACGTTCCCACGGATCTTCTCCAAGAAAACGGATGCACGAATCAAACGTTGCGCCGCCCCAAGTCTCAAGTGACCAGTAACCGACTTTATCCAGTTCTGCCGCAATTGGCAGCATATCTTCGATACGCATACGAGTAGCAAATAGTGACTGGTGCGCGTCACGAAGTACCACATCTGTGATAGCTAGTGGTTTAGACATGCTCATAAACTCCTTTTTAATCCTTTAAATGCTACTTAGCAGTAGACGCACGGTATTGATGAACCGCGGCCGAAATTGCTGCCACTACCTGTGGACTAACAGCTGAAGGGTTTGATTGTGATTTTTGAATTTTTTTAGGTGCTGCGATCGGCTCCGGTACTTCTTCTGGTACCAGTTTTGACATCAACCGAACGAGGTAAACTAGAATAGTTAAGAAAATAAAGACAACGGACATCCCCGTTATCATTAGAGTCGCCGCATCTCCTAGCAGGCTTCCAATATTAGTCATGTTGCTTCCTTTCTTCGTCATCCTGACATACGTACAGGATTTCAGCGAATAGTGATCCCGACCCATGGATTATCTCGATTGGTAAAAGTTTGTCAATTTTGTTTAAGGTTCTGTTACGGATAACGCACACATAAGGTTAATTATTCGCCTATCAGATCACATAAATCTGTCAAATGAGTCATTTTTAGATATTTAAACTGTGACTTAAACGGGGCTTTTCTGAGAATTGATATGAGAAAGGTGGAATAACAAAGAAGCAATCAAGAATTACTTTAAATACAACAAGTTAAAAACACCACAAATTTAACATTGTTGCAACAAATTTATAGCGGACATAAAAAAAGCCTCGTAAAAACGAGGCTTTCTCTAATAATGTGGTGCGCCCTGGAGGATTCGAACCTCCGACCGCCTGGTTCGTAGCCAGGTACTCTATCCAGCTGAGCTAAGGGCGCAACGGTTTCGATATTGAGCATGAAGTTAAAACTAAACATTCAACATCAGGATTAATGAAAACCCTAAATAGTGGTGCGCCCTGGAGGATTCGAACCTCCGACCGCCTGGTTCGTAGCCAGGTACTCTATCCAGCTGAGCTAAGGGCGCAACGGTTTTGATATTGAGCATAAAGTTAAAACTAAACGTTCAACATCAGGATTAATGAAAACC
>NZ_JBFRVM010000009.1:0-266 GCF_041475145.1 Vibrio sp. 10N.222.49.A3 | reverse complement strand
TGCCAAGATACACACAAAATTCGAAAGAATAATACTTAACTAGGTGCATAAAAAAGAACTTTATGCACCGCCTAAATACTGGTATTATGATCAGGTATCTAAAGGGAGAATGACCATGAAAACAGTCTTACCATTGCTACTGCTTACTTGTGCGAGCGTGCAAGCTCAACCCCACTCTCCTGAGCTCACTCAACTGCTGAGCGAGATACACGAGCAGTACAATAGTCCCACGCTGATGAACATAGATAATGGCAGACATCACCAAA
>NZ_JBFRVM010000008.1:0-429 GCF_041475145.1 Vibrio sp. 10N.222.49.A3 | reverse complement strand
AAGCTCAACCCCACTCTCCCGAGCTCACTCAACTGCTGAGCGAGATACACGAGCAGTACGAACTCGCAATAATAAATAAAAGACCATATTCCCAAAACCTGCCGGACATCACCAAACTGCCCTACTTCTTGCAGCACATTGACGAGACGGACACCGTGGAGTCCATACGCTTAAACGCCTACCTACAAGGTTTGCATACGGCGTATTTTAAAAATGCTACGAATCAAAAACGCCTAGGTGGTGGAAGCTGGTTCTGTATGCGCGACACCATGGCACTCGACCCAAGGCGTCACCCTGAGTTTATTGTAGATCTCATCTGGAAGGTGTTAGATAAAACGGCAAAAATCGATCCAGAAGGTTTTAGACAAGGAAATTATGCAGCAGCTTTTAGTGTAGACACGGCAACTGTCATTAACTACGGCTTACAAA
>NZ_JBFRVM010000007.1:0-207 GCF_041475145.1 Vibrio sp. 10N.222.49.A3 | reverse complement strand
TGAAAACAGTCTTACCATTACTGCTGCTTACCTGTGCGAGCGTGCAAGCTCAACCCCACTCTCCCGAGCTCACTCAACTGCTGAGCGAGATACACGAGCAGTACAATAGTCCCACGCTGATGAACATAGATAAGAAAGATATGGCAGACATCACCAAACTGCCCTACTTCTTGCAGCACATTGACGAGACGGACACCGTGGAGTCCA